>DATEMT010000107.1:0-14249 GCA_035275445.1 Methyloceanibacter sp.
TACGCCATGAACCGGATTGAACGCGTTCAAGACCTGAAGGTTCTGGGCCACGTGCCAGAGACCTGCAATGGCAAGCGCAAGGAACCACACCAAAGTCACCGGGCCGAAAAACGCCGCGACCCGCGCGGTGCCGTGCGATTGCACCGCGAACAGGCCGAACAGGATCACGACGGCCAGCGGAACAACGTATGGCTCCAACGCCGGGGTCGCGATCTCCAGGCCCTCGACCGCCGACAGCACCGAGAGCGCCGGCGTGATCATGGCGTCGCCGTAGAACAAGGCCGCGCTGATCATGCCGAGCGTGATGATCCAAATTCTGCCGCGTCCGCCGACGGCGTTTTGGGCTAGCGCCATCAGCGCAAGCGTCCCGCCTTCGCCGTGATTGTCGGCGCGGAGCAGGATGACCACATATTTGACGCTGACCACGAGCAGGAGCGCCCAAACGATCAGGGATAGAATGCCGAGAATGGCCGCTTCGCTCGGCGGCGCGTGCGCGCCCCCGGCGGCAAGAACGGCCTCGCGGAAGGCGTAGAGCGGGCTCGTGCCGATGTCGCCGTAAACGACCCCGATCGCGCCAAGGGTCAGCGCCAAGAAGGCGGCTTGCGAAAGCGGGGGCGCCTCCGCGCCGTCGGCGGCGGCGAAAGTCTCTGAGCGGGCGGCCTGCTGCATTTCAGCGGGAGTGGGGAGGTGTTGAGAGTGTCGCGATTAACGCCGGAATGAGCGCCGCGGTCCCTGAAGAGCGCTAGGGAAATAGGCGCAATGGCCCCGCTTGTCCAGGGTGTGCGGCGCGATATTGCGGATCAGTGAGTTAAGTCGAGCAGAGCAAGAAATTTTGTGTACGTTGGCTAGTTACGCAATATTCGGAACGAAAATAGTTCAGAATATTGTCATTCATTCACGTTTCTCGTTGACCCTCTCAGGGGCAGGCCTTAGGGTGCGCGCCTTATTTAGACTTTTCCGCTATTCCTCGATCTTGACCGGCCGCGGACCTTGAGGCGCGAGGCCGGTTTTTGTCAGTGAGAAAGACGATGTCGCGCACGATGACCGGCGCCGAGATGGTGCTTGAGGCTCTCGCCGATCAAGGCGTCGAGCACGTCTTCGGCTACCCGGGGGGCGCCGTGCTGCCGATCTACGACCAGTTGTTTCAGCAGGATCGCCTCAAGCACATTCTCGTCCGCCACGAGCAGGGCGCCGTGCACGCCGCCGAAGGCTACGCCCGCTCGACCGGCAAGGTCGGAGTCGTTCTCGTCACCTCCGGCCCCGGCGCCACCAACGCCGTCACCGGTCTGACCGACGCGCTGATGGATTCGATCCCGATCGTCTGCATCACCGGGCAGGTGCCGACCCATCTCATCGGCAACGACGCCTTCCAGGAATGCGACACGGTTGGCATCACGCGGCCGTGCACCAAGCACAATTATCTCGTCAAAGACGTGAACGCGCTCTCGCGCGTGCTGCACGAGGCGTTCTACGTCGCGCGCACCGGCCGTCCCGGACCGGTCGTGGTCGATATCCCGAAGGACATTCAGTTCGCGAGCGGCGAGTACACCGGCCTGACCAATTCGCAGCACAAGAGCTACAACCCGCGGACCCGCGGCGACGATCGCGCGATCGCAGAAGCCGTCGAGTTGATGGCGCGTGCCAAGCGCCCGATCTTCTATAGCGGCGGCGGCGTGGTCAATTCCGGGCCGCGCGCCAGCGAAAAATTGCGCGAGCTCGTCCGCATGACGGGCTTTCCCATCACCTCGACGCTGATGGGGCTTGGCGCCTATCCCGCCTCCGACCCGCAATGGCTCGGCATGCTCGGCATGCACGGCACCTACGAAGCCAACAACGCCATGCACGATTGCGACGTGATGATCTGCATCGGCGCGCGCTTCGACGACCGCATCACCGGGCGGGTCGATGCCTTCTCGCCCGGATCGAAGAAGATCCACGTCGATATCGACCGCTCCTCGATCAACAAGAACATCAAGGTCGATATCCCCATCGTCGGCGATTGCGGCCACGTGCTCGAGCAGATGATCGAGGCCTGGAAGCAAAGGAAGCCCAAGCCGGACAAGGCCGCGCACAAGGCGTGGTGGGCCGAGATCGACCGCTGGCGCGCGCGCAACTGCCTGCACTACCGCAAGCGCGACGACGTGATCATGCCGCAATACGCCATCGAGCGGCTCTACGCGCTGACCCGCGGCAAGGACGTCTACATCACCACCGAAGTCGGCCAGCATCAGATGTGGGCGGCGCAGTTCTTCAAGTTCGAGGAGCCGAACCGTTGGATGACGTCGGGCGGTCTCGGCACGATGGGCTACGGCCTGCCGGCCGCGGTCGGCGTGCAGGTCGCCCATCCCGATTCGCTCGTCATCGACATCGCCGGCGAAGCCTCGGTGCTGATGACCATGCAGGAGATGTCCACGGCCGCGCAGTACGACCTGCCGATCAAGATCTTCATCTTGAACAACGAGTACATGGGCATGGTGCGCCAGTGGCAGGAATTGCTGCATGGCGGCCGCTACTCCCACTCCTACACCGCGGCGCTGCCCGACTTCGTCAAATTGGCCGAGGCCTATCAGGGCGTCGGCATCAGGGCCGAGAAACCGTCGGAACTCGACGACGCGATCAGGGAAATGATCCGGGTGAAGAAGCCGGTGATCTTCGACTGCCGGGTGGACAAGCACGCCAATTGCTTCCCCATGATCCCGAGCGGGGAGGCCCACAACAACATGTTGATGGGCGACGACCTGACCGAAGAGGACCTCGAGAAAGCCATCACCGAAGAAGGCAAGGTGATGGTTTAGCGCTGGGGGACAATGCCTTGATACGATTCCTGCTTAGTCTTCGGGCCATCATGCTGATCGGCTCCGCCGGGGCGATGGTCGGCGCGCTGCTGATGTTCTTTCAGGGCGGCTTCTACCTGCACGAGGCTTGGCACACGTTGATGACGGCGGGCGAAGCTGCGGAGCGGCAGGTCACCGTGCCGGTGCTCGAGGCGGTCGACGCCTTTCTGTTTGGCATCGTGCTCGTGATCTTCGCCTACGGCATCGCCATCGGCTTCGTGTTCACGCTCCCCGAAGGCTACGGCTCGCGCCTGCCCGAGTGGATGAAGGTGGGTGGCGTCGGCCAGCTCAAGGCGACGCTCGCCGAAGTTGTCATCGTCGTCTTGATCGTGATCTTTGCCCGGGTCGTGGTCGAGGCCAACGGCCACTTCCAATGGTCGATGCTGGTCCTGCCTTTGTCGATCCTCATGATCGCGCTTGCGCTCCGGATGATCGAGCTTGGCGGCAGCAAGAGCGGCGGCGAGGGAAGCGGTAACCACTAGCGGCCGATGCCATGACCGGAAAAGCGACCAAACAGCCCGGATCGGCCTACCCGCTGGAGAAGCGGGTCGAGCGGCCCGAGACCCACACCATGACCGTGCTCGTCGATAACGAGCCCGGCGTGCTCGCGCGCGTCATCGGGCTGTTCTCCGGGCGCGGCTACAACATCGAGTCGCTGACCGTGTCGGAGACCGAGCACGAGGCGCATCTGTCCCGCATCACCATCGTCACCACCGGCACGCCGATGGTGATCGAGCAGATTCAGCATCAGCTCGAGCGCCTGGTCCCGGTGCATTCCGTCACCGATCTGACCGTCTTGGGCGCGCCGCTCGAGCGCGAGCTGGCGATGGTCAAGGTCGCGGGCAAGAGCGAGAAGCGCGTCGAGGCCTTGCGCCTTGCCGAAGCCTTCCGCGCCGACGTGGTCGATTCCTCGACCGGCCATTTCGTCTTTTTGATTACCGGCGAGCAGGCGAAGATCGAGGAATTCATCGCCCTGATGCAGCCGCTTGGCCTCGTCGAGGTGGCCCGCACCGGGGTTGCCGCCATCTCGCGCGGGCCCGAGCGGATGCAATGACCGGCCGAGACCCCTTGCCAAGCTTAGGTCTTCGCGCGAGAAACGCGGCCGAACGCTAGCGCCAACTCAAATCAGGGAACGTCACGTATGCGCGTCTATTACGATCGGGATGCCGATCTCAATCTCATCAAGGGCAAGAAGGTCGCCATCATCGGCTATGGCAGCCAGGGCCACGCGCACGCGCTCAATCTCAAAGAGTCCGGCGTCAAGGACGTGGCGGTGGGCTTGAGGCCCGGTTCCCAATCCGTGGTCAAGGCGGAGAAGGCCGGGCTGAAAGTGATGGACGTCGCCGATGCCGCGAAATGGGCCGACGTCGTGATGATGCTCACCCCCGACGAGCTCCAGGCAGGCATCTGGGAGCGCGAGCTGAAACCGAACATGAAGCAGGGCGCCGCGCTCTTCTTCGCCCATGGCCTCAACATCCACTTCAACCTGATCGAGCCCCGGGCCGACATGGACGTGTGCATGGTGGCGCCGAAAGGTCCCGGCCATACCGTGCGCGCCGAGTATTTGCGCGGTGCGGGCGTCCCGTGCCTCATGGCCATCGCCCAGGACGCGACCGGCAACGCCCACGATCTCACTTTGTCTTACGCCGCGGCCATCGGCGGCGGCCGCGCCGGCATCATCGAGACCAATTTCCGCGAGGAATGCGAGACCGATCTGTTCGGCGAACAGTCGGTCTTGTGCGGCGGCCTGGTCGAGTTGATGCGGAACGGTTACGAGACCCTCATCGAGGCCGGCTACGCGCCGGAGATGGCCTATTTCGAATGCGTGCACGAGGTGAAGCTGATCGTCGACCTCATCTATGAAGGCGGCATCGCCAACATGAACTACTCGGTTTCCAACACCGCCGAGTATGGCGAGTACGTTTCCGGCCCGCGCGTGGTGGGGAAGGCGAGCAAGAAGGCGATGAAGCAGATTCTCGCCGATATCCAGTCCGGCAAGTTCGTCAAGGACTGGATGCTCGAGAACCGGGTCGGACAGACCTCGTTCAAGGCCATGCGCGCCAAATGCGACAACCACCAGATGGAAGAGGTGGGCAAGCGCCTGCGCGCCATGATGCCGTGGATCGCCGAGCGCAAGATGGTGGACAAGAGCAAGAACTGACATGGCGACTTTCAGCCCATGCTGATCGCACGCTACGCCAAGATCGCCATGAGCCTTGCGCTCGCTTCGTTCTGCCTGGTCGTCGCCTTCGACAATGTCACCGACTACGGCACGAACTATCTCTTCGTGCAGCACGTGATGAGCATGGACACGACCTTCCCCGGCAACGCCCTGAGGTACCGGTCGATCACCAATCCGTTGCTGTGGCAGTTGGGCTACGCGCTCATCATCGCCGCCGAAGGCTTGGCGGGCGTGCTCTTCCTCGCCGGCGCCGTTCGCCTCATTCAGGTGCGGAACGCTTCAGGGGAGGTGTTCAACGCTGCCAAGGGCCTCGTCGTCGCTGCTTCCACCGTCGCCTTCCTGGTCTGGTTCTTCGGTTTCATGGTGGTGGCGGGCGAATGGTTTGCGATGTGGGAGTCCAAAACCTGGAACGGGCAGCAGGCGGCCTTCCGCTTCTACGTGACGGTCCTTGGCGTGCTGATCTTCGTCTGCCTGCCTGACGGCGACCTTGGCGAAGCCGCAAGCTCTGCCCGGCGCCGAAGCGGCGATGGTTCGTAAGTCATAAGCGCGCCATGGACTCTGTATTCCACATCTTCCTGCTCGCACTCGCGGCGATCTTTCCCATCGTCAATCCACCCGGTTCGGCCCTTGTCTTCCTCGGCATGACCCGCGGCGCGACCCACGAGGTCCGCCGCCTCGTTGCCTGGCGCGTGGCGCGAAACGCGTTCTTCGTCCTCGTCAGCGCCTTGTTGCTTGGCTCGCTGATCCTGAGCTTGTACGGCATTTCGATACCGGTTCTCCGTGTCGCCGGCGGCATCGTCGTCGCCGCGGCCGGTTGGAGGCTCCTCAGCGAAGGCAGCCAGAAGGAACTGGAAGCGACGGAGGACAGCCATCGCCGGCAAGCCGATCCGCTCGACCTCGCGTTCTACCCGCTGACGCTGCCGCTCACGACCGGGCCCGGGACCATCGCCGTCGTCATCAGCCTTGGATTGTCGCAAGGCACCTTTACGAGTTCGGCCGATGCGGCCGTGTTCGTGGTCGCGAGCCTTTGCGCCATTCTGGTGATAGCCGCCGCGATCTATGTGTGTTTCGCCTACGCCGACAACGTCCAGCGCTTGTTGGGACCGGGCGGTACCGATATCGCCGTGCGGCTCTCGGCCTTCATTCTCTTTTGCCTCGGCATCCAGATCCTTTGGTCGGGCGGCAGCGAGCTGCTGCATTCGGTCATGCATCCGCCGCCGGCGGCGCCGGCCGCGTTGCCTGCGCCCCCCAACTGACGCCCGGCGGGCTTGCTCCGCAGGGCCTGGCCGACTATGTTCCGGGCCGAAGCGACAGGTGATCGATGCAAGCCGTCCGTAAGCAAACCGAGGCGAAAATTGGCGCTTTCGCGCCCGGTTCCGCGCGGCCCCTGACCTCGAAACTCCTCCTTAGTCGCCCCTGAGCACCTCAGGGCGCTGGCTTTCAGGCCGCGCCGCGTGTTCAGGGGATCTCAAGAAAAATCGGCGAAATTCAACGAGGCTTGCCAGTCATGTTAGACTGGAGCCCGAGCTCAAGGACGAACGAGATGGAGTCCAACCAAAGTCTGAGCGCCAAGGCGCAAAGCCGCTCCGAGCGCGATCGGGTGGTGATCTTCGACACCACCTTGCGCGACGGCGAACAGTGCCCCGGCGCCACCATGACCTTCGAGGAGAAGCTCGAAGTCGCCGAGATCCTCGACGAGATGGGTGTCGATATCATCGAGGCCGGGTTCCCCATCGCCTCGGAAGGCGATTTCAACAGCGTTCAGGAGATCGCCCGCCGCTCCAAGAAGGCGGTGATCTGCGGGCTCGCACGCGCGCATTTCAAGGACATCGACCGCTGCGCCGAGGCGATCAAGCCCGCCGCCCGCGGCCGCATTCACACCTTCATCGGCACCTCGCCCCTCCACCGTAAATATCAGATGGGCATCGACGAGGCGGAGGTTCTGGAGCGCGTCACCGCCTCGGTCACGCGCGCGCGGAGCTATACCGACGACGTCGAGTGGTCGGCGATGGACGCGACCCGCACCGAGCTCGACTTCCTTTGCCGCTGCGTCGAAGCGGCGATCAAGGCGGGCGCCACCACCGTCAACATTCCCGACACGGTCGGCTATGCCACGCCCGACGAGTTCGCAAACCTCATCCGCTCGATTCTTGCCCGCGTGCCCGGCGCCGAAAAGGCCGTGTTCTCGACCCATTGCCACAACGATCTCGGTCTCGCCGTCGCCAATTCTCTGGCCGGAATCGTCGGCGGCGCCCGCCAGATCGAATGCGCCGTCAACGGCCTTGGCGAGCGCGCCGGCAACGCCGCGCTGGAAGAGGTCGTCATGGCCATCAGGACGCGGGGCGACGCCATGCCGTTCTTCACCGGCATCGACACCACCATGCTCACCCGCGCCTCGCGCCTCGTTTCGCGTGTGACCGCGTTCCCGGTCCAGTACAACAAGGCCATCGTCGGGCGGAATGCCTTCGCCCATGAAAGCGGCATTCACCAGGACGGCGTGCTCAAGCATGCCGAAACCTTCGAGATCATGACGCCCGAGAGCGTTGGCTTGAAGGAATCCTCGCTCGTGATGGGCAAGCATTCCGGGCGGCACGCTTTCCGCGAGAAGCTGAAAGAGCTCGGCTACGAGCTCGGCGACAACGCTTTCGAGGACGCCTTCGTGCGCTTCAAGGCGCTCGCCGACCGCAAGAAGCACGTCTATGACGAGGATCTCGAAGCCCTCGTCGATCAGGAGATCGCGAGCGCCCATGACCGCATCAAGGTCGTGGCCTTGACCGTGATCGCCGGCACCGGCGGTCCGCAAAAGGCGACCATCACCCTCGAAATCGACGGCAAGCAGCACACGAGCGAGCAGACCGGCGACGGTCCGGTCGATGCCACGTTCCGCGCGATCAAGGCGATCGTGCCGCACGAAGCGCGGCTTCCGCTCTACCAGGTGAGCGCGGTCACGGAAGGAACCGACGCCCAGGCCGAGGTGAGCGTCCGCCTCGAAGCCGACGGCAAGACGGTGACCGGGCGGGGCTCCGACACCGACACCATGGTCGCCTCGGCCCGGGCTTATGTCAGCGCACTGAGCAAGCTCCTGGCGCGCGAGGCGAGGCGAAAACCGGAGACGATGCTCGCCTCGTGATTGCCGGCCGGTCAAGGCGCTGCCCGAAATGAGGGCAGTTTGGCCGGACGCCTGCCGCCATTCCGGCCTAAAATCAAAGACATGGGTTTACCCGGGCGCGCCGTTCGTGAGTTCCTCGGGCGGCGTGCCCAAATTCGAGGCCGCGCCGGGAGGCGCGCTCGCCATTTTGGCCGGAGCGAATAAGGCGTCGCCATTTTTCGCCCCGGCCCCCGAATAAGGCGTGCAAGAAAATTGTTTTTTTCAAAACGGGGGGTCCGACGCATTGCTCCCCAGTTCGATTTGCAGCAACATAGCCACGCTCGGTGGACGGCCCAACAACCTCACAAAAGAGTCGCCGCCCGCCACAGCATCCGTAGTGTCAATGGCTCGGTGTGGGGAGCCAGATTGGGGCGGGCGTATGTTCTCGCGGGTCTTAGGCTTTGTCTCGACGGACATGGCCATCGACCTCGGCACGGCGAACACGCTGGTTTACGTGCCGGGACGGGGGATCGTGCTCGACGAGCCTTCTGTCGTCGCTGTGACCCAGCAGCGCGACGGCGATCGCAAAGTGATCGCCGTCGGCTACGAGGCCAAGACCATGCTTGGCCGCACCCCCTCCAAGATTGAAACCATCCAGCCTCTGCGCGACGGCGTGATCGCCGATTTCAACGCGGCCGAGGAGATGATCAAGCATTTCATCCGCCGCGTGTTGAAGCGCCCGCTATTCTCGAGCCCGCGCATCATGATCTGCGTTCCGGCGAGCGCGACCCCGGTCGAGCGCCGCGCGGTACACGAAGCGGGATTGTCGGCGGGCGCGCGACGCGTCTATCTCATCGAGGAACCGGTCGCGGCCGCGATCGGCGCCGGGCTCCCCATCACCGAGGCGCGCGGATCTATGATCGTCGATATCGGCGGCGGCACTACCGACATCGCCGTTCTGTCCATGGGCAGCGTGCTCTATTCGCGCTCGGTACGCAGCGCCGGCAACGCCTTCGACGAGGCGATCGTCAACTACGTCCGCTTCAAATACAATTTGCTGATCGGCGCAACCAGCGCCGAGGCCATCAAGAAGGAATCGGGTTGCGCCATCGCCAAGGCCAATGGCGAGCGCATGCCGATCCATATCAAGGGACGCGACCTCCATCGCGGCTTCCCGGCCGATATCGCGCTGACGCCCGAGGACATTCCCCAGGCCTTGAACCTTCCCATCCAACAGATCGTGGGCGGCATCCGCCAGGCGCTGGCCGATGTCCCGCCGGAACTCACCGCCGATATCTGCGAATCGGGTATTTATATTACCGGCGGCGGCGCGCTGCTCGACAGGCTCGATGCCCGCTTCACGCAGGAGACGGGCGTGAAATTCAAGATTGCCGAGGACCCGTTGCGCTGCGTCGTGCGCGGAACGGGCAAGGCCTTGGAGCAGCTTGAGACCATGTCCGACTTTTTGGTCAAGCCATGAGCCGGAGGTAGCGGAGGCGGGGATTTGCGGCTGGGCAAACCCCGGAATTGACGTGACGAAGGCCGCGAGCGCGCGTGACCTTCGAGGAAAGACGAAGACATGCGCGGGGGCCATTCACCGTTCAGGCCGAGGCCTCGCCGATCGTGGCGAGCCCCCGGCGAACTGTTGAACTTTGCCCTCATCTTCGTCTGCCTCGTTTTCCTGGTCTTGAGCCGCATCGGCCATTCGCTCACGGATGTGAGCGACAGCTTCCTCGATTTGTCCGCGCCCGTGCTCCAGGCGACGTCGGCGCCGGTCGTCATGGCGCGTCACGGGGTGGCGCGGGTGAAGTCTTACGTCGGCTCGTTCAACGAGATCGACCGCCTCAGGGAAGAAAACGCCAAGCTCAAACAGTGGGAGTGGCGCGCCAAGCTCGCCGAGCGCAAGGTGGTGCAGCTCCGTGCGCTGCTCAACGCCGCCGACGAGCCGGCGCTGCATTTCGCCACCGGCAACGTGATCGCCGACGGGCGCGGTCCCTTCCTCCAGAGCGCGCTGATCAATCTCGGCCGCGACCACGGGATCCGCATCGGCTACGCCGTCATCAACGGCGAAGGCCTGATCGGGCGCACGGTCGATGCGGGGGATCAGTTCGCCCGCGTCCTTCTCATCAACGACCGCAGCAGCCGCGTGCCGGTACTCGCCGGGAAGGCGGGCGTCAGGGGCATTGCTTCAGGCGACAACAGCGCGGAACTGACGCTCGATTTCATTCCCGACGGCGCCGTGCTGCATGAGGGCGACGACGTGTACACCTCGGGCAGCGACGGCGTGCTGCCGCGGGGCTTGCGCGTCGGCTTGGTGACAGGGTCTCCCGGCGCATACAAGGTCAGGCCCCACGCCGACCTCGGCGCGCTCGACACGGTGAGCGTGCTGTTCTTCGACACGCCGGAATTGGTGCGAACCGATCCGCCCGCCGTTCCGCCCGACCGCGCGCTTTCGGCATCGCCGGCCGATCCCAAGGGTCCGGACACCATTCCCACCGCCTCGACCGACCAGCCGAAAGAGACCGGTTCGATCAAGCAAGCCGATACCTCCGTCGCGGGCCCCGCCGCCAACGTCGTCCAAACCCAGCAATGAACCCCGGCGTGCCAGCGGTTTCGGTGTTTCTCGCGGTGCTCGCCACCGCCGTTCCGTGGGGGCTTCCTGCGGACGCGACCTTCGCCCCGCCCTTGATCGTCATGACGATGATCTTCTGCTGGCGCGCGCTTCCCGGCACGGTCTTCCCATCTTATCTCGCGCTTCTGCTCGGGCTTCTCACCGACATGCTGAGCGGGGGCCCGCTCGGGTTCTGGGCGATGATGGCGCTCATCGCCGCCAACGCCGGCGGCCGCGCGCCTTCGCCCGGCGACGCTCAGGCCCGCAACCGGCTCTGGCTCTTTTGGGGTTGCGTCGCCGCTTCCATCGGCCTGCTCGCATGGCTGCTCGGCTCGCTCTATGTGGTCCAGTTTATCGATGCCTGGCCGATCGCCTTCGGCGTAGGCGTGTCGATCCTGCTGTTTCCGGTGGTCTTGCGCGGTGTCGCGTGGATCAAGCGCGGCAGGCTCAAGGCCGGTATCTATCGGGGCTTCACGTGAGGCCGCGCGATTACGCTCTGAGGCTCCGCCACCGCTTCACGCGCCGCGCGGTCCTGGTTGGCGCGGCCCAGACCGGGCTCTTCGGTCTCCTTCTCTGGCGCTTGCGCCGATTGCAGATCGTGGAGGCGCCTGAATATCAGCTGCTCTCCGACGACAACCGCATCAGCGAGCATCTCGTGGCGCCCGCGCGCGGGGCGCTCTACGACCGCGTCGGCCGGACGATCGCCGAGGATCGCGAGAATTTCCGCGTCATGGTCATTCCGGCGCTGTGCAAAAACCTTTCCGCCACGCTCGACGCCATCGCCGATATCGTTCCGGTCAGCGCCGCGGCCAAGGACCGCGCGATACGGGCCTCGCGCCGCCAAAGCGGCTACTTCCCGGTTCTCGTCACCGAAGGTCTCGATTGGCGCCAATTCGCCCTGCTCAGTGTGCTTTCGCCGCAGATCGCGGGCATGCGCACCGACCGGGCGACCTATCGCCGCTACGTCCGCGCCCGCAGCATGGCCCATGTCGTCGGCTATGTCGGCCTGGCCGACAAGGATGAGGTCGGCGCGCACCCGGTGATGCGGGTGCCGGGATTTCGCACCGGCAAGGCCGGGATTGAGAAGGGCCTCGATGCCGAACTCAGGGGCGAGCCCGGCACCATCAGCTACGAAGTGGACGCGCACGGCCGCGTCGTGCGCGAGCTTGGCGCCACGCCGAGCGTGCGCGGCAAGGACCTCGTTCTTACCATCGACCAAGAGCTCCAGGATATCGCCGAAAAGCGCATCCAGGATTTGCGCGTCGCCTCCATCGTCGTGCTGGACGCCTCGACCGGCGGGATCGTCGTCATGGCGTCCTATCCCTCCTTCGATCCCAACGAGGTCTCGTTCAAGGTCGATCAGGCGCAATGGAAGGAGCTCGCGCGCAACATCGATCATCCGCTCGAGAATCGCGCGCTTCGCGGCCAGTATCCTCCGGGCTCGACCTTCAAGGTCGTGACCGCGCTCGCAGGCCTCGAGGCCGGCGTCATCACGCCGGAAGAGCGCATGGTCTGTCCCGGCGGTTTTAACTTCGGCCGTCACTATTTCCGCTGTTGGAAGCGCCACGGTACGGTTGCGTTGCACGAGGCGATCAAGCAGTCCTGCGACGTCTATTTCTACCAGACGGTCAATCGCCTCGGCATCGATCGCCTGGCGGAGATGTCGCGGCGGCTCGGACTTGGCCAAATCCATGACATCGGGCTTGCCGGACAGAAGCAAGGCATCGTCCCCGACACCGCGTGGAAGCGAAAAGCGCTCGGGCAGCCCTGGTATGCAGGCGAGACCATCAGCTGCGGAATCGGCCAGGGTTATGTCTCGACCACGCCGCTTCAGCTTGCGGTGGCCGCCGCGCGCATCGCCACGGGCAGGGAGGTCCGCCCGCACCTGATCGCGCCCGCCACGCCGGAGCCCGAGCCACCGTCGCTCAATATCGACGCCGGGCATCTCGAGCTCGTCCGCAGCGGCATGGTCGGCGTGGTGAACGAGCCGGGAGGCACCGCGGTGCGCTCGGCGCTGCCCCTTCCCAACGTGCAGATGGCAGGAAAGACCGGCACCTCACAGGTCATCAGCGCCAAGAATCGCGGCTTCCTCAAGGGCTGGTACGGGGAAACGCACGCGCTCTTCATCGCCTATGCGCCCGTCGTGAGCCCGCGCTACGCCGCGGCTTGCGTCGTCGAGCATGGCGGCGGCGGATCGCGGGCGGCGGCCCCCGTCGTGCGCGATGTCATGACCGAGGTCCTGTTGCGCGATCCGGCGCTGAAAGCGACGTTGCTCGCGAGCAACGAGGCGGCGCAAGGCGCGGCGAAGGAGCGCAAGCGATGAAGGCGCTGTTCGCCGAAGGTTTGGAGCGGCCTCATGTCAGGCTCAAGCAGAAGCTGCTCGCGCTCAACTGGCCTTTCCTCGCGTTGCTGACCGCCATCACGCTCATCGGCGTGGCGGCGCTCTATTCCGTGGCGGGCGGTTCGCTCGAGCCCTGGGCCAGCCGCCACGTGGTTCGCTATTGCATCAGCCTTGGGCTCCTCTTCATCGTCGCGCTGTCCGATATCCGCTTTTGGCTGCGCGTGGCCTATCCGCTCTACATCGTCACGTTGCTGATGCTCGCGGCGGTGCTTGTCATCGGCGTCGAGAGCGGTGGCGCCACCCGCTGGATCGGTTGGGGCGAGTTCAGCTTCCAGCCCTCGGAAATCATGAAGATCGCGCTCGTGCTGGCGCTTGCGCGCTATTATCAATGGCTGCCGCCGAGCCAGGTGTCATGGCCCTATGCCGTCCTGCCGCCGCTCGCCATGGTTGGCCTTCCGATCGTCCTTGCCTTGGACCAGCCCGATCTCGGCACGGCCGCGTTATTCGGCATCGTCGGCGGCGGATTACTGTTCCTGGCGGGCGTGAGCTGGCTTTACTTCATCGCCGCCTTCGTCGGCGTCATCGTCGTGCTGCCCCATGTCTGGGAGCGCCTGCACGACTACCAGCAGGAACGCATCCTCACCTTCATCGACCCCGAGCGCGATCCGTCGGGCTCCGGCTATCACATCCTGCAATCGAAGATCGCCATCGGCTCCGGCGGCTTCGCCGGCAAGGGCTTCATGCACGGGACGCAAGCGCAACTCAACTTCCTACCCGAGAAGCACACCGACTTCATCTTCACGATGTTCTCCGAGGAGATGGGCTTCATCGGCGCGGCCGTGCTGCTCGCGCTCTATCTTCTCGTGCTTCTGTTCATCACCTATATGGCGCTCAGATGCCGCAGCACCTTCCCGCGGCTGGTCGCGGGCGGCATGGGGCTCTGCCTCTTCGCCTATGTGTTCATCAACGTGGCAATGGTGACGGGACTGATGCCGGTTGTGGGCGTGCCGCTGCCGCTCGTGTCCTATGGCGGCACCTCGATGCTGACGATGATGGCGGGCTTGGGCTTCGTGCTCAACGCGCATATCAACCGGGAGACCCGCATCAGGCGCGAGGAGATCGGCCCGTTCTGGTGATGCATCACGCATCAGGCTGAGGCGCGCGCAAGCCCGCGTCTCGACGCGCGGAACTCA
>DATEMT010000108.1:0-7090 GCA_035275445.1 Methyloceanibacter sp.
CTATCACGGCTACTACTATCGCATCCTGACCCGGCAGGGCGCCGGCGCGCCGGGCGGCGCCTACGACTATCTCGTCGATGGCAAATTGCGCGGAGGTTTTGCCCTCCTTGCTTACCCTTCCGAGTACGGCAATTCCGGCATCATGACCTTCATGGTCAATCACGACGGCACGGTGTTCGAGAAGGATCTCGGGCCCGGAACCGAGCGCCTTGCGCCGAAAATCGAGGCTTTTCTGCCCGATTCGACCTGGAGCAAGGCCGCGCCGTGATCTGACAAAAAACCGCAGCCAAACTCTGCTATTGCGGTTGCGGCAGACCCGCATCGCTGCCAAATAGGCAAAAGGGATTCGACGCATATCGGGAGACGGGGGACATGCTCCATATTCTTCGCATCAGTGTTGCAGTGTTCGGCGTTTGGGCTTTGGTACTGGGCGCGAGCGCGCCGGCTGAGGCCGCGTGCCAGTTGCTCAAGGTGACCCACAGCGCCGGCTCGAAGGCCGAGGCAGCACGAAACTCGCAAGCGCTGTTGTTGCAAAGCGCCGCCGAACTGAAACGCAGCAAGCGGTGGAGCTACGTTTCGATCTATGCGCACAAGGTGAAGGGCGATCCGTTCTGGAAGGCGGTGCGCCCCGACGGTGTGCCGAGCTCGGCCCAGCTCAAGCCCGACATCGTCACGTCGCGCTTCTACACGACGTGCTTCACCGGCGTCGTCGTGCCGTATGTCTGCACCACCGGCTCGAGCGTCTGCGGCCAGTAGTCGAGATCTCCGATCGTTAAGGAAGGGGCGCGCCGGGCCCTACCGGCCGCCAGCATCTCGCCTCATCCTTGCCACACCACGTGGTAAGCTCGCCTCGATGTTTGCTACGACGAGGCGAAAAATAGCGATGGCTGAGAACTGCGTTTCGTTTCCCAGATACACACTCGGCGAGCGCGTCGCTGACGGCTGCCTCCATGCCGTCGGCGTGACTGCGAGTCTCGTCGCGCTGACCGTGCTCCTTATCATCGGGATCAAGTCGGATGTGGCCTTGTGGGTCGTGAGTCTGACCATCTATGGGCTCGCCTTGGTTCTGATGTTCAGCTTTTCCGCCGGCTACAATCTCGTGACCCGGCCGCCACGGCTCAAGGAGTGGCTGCGGCGTCTCGACCACGCCGGCATCTTCCTGATGATCGCGGGCACCTACACGCCCTTCGTCCTCATCCAGATGAACACGCCATACGGGCTGATCCTGCTCGCCGTGGTGTGGGCAATCGCCGCCATTGGCAGCGTGCTTCAGCTTTTCGCGCCGCGCACTCTCGGCGGCCTGTCGGTAGCGCTCTACCTGGTGCAGGGCTGGGCCGTGCTTGCGGCGATCGAACCGCTGATATCGGCGCTGCCGGGGCGCGCTCTGACCCTGCTCATGCTGGGCGGCGTGCTCTACACCGTCGGCGTCGTGTTCCATCTATGGGAGCGCCTGCCGTACTCGAACGCGATCTGGCACGGCTTCGTGCTGGTGGCGGCGGCCTGCCATTTCACCGCCGTGATCTTCCTCGTCGTGGCGTGATCGCCAGCGGAAAAGCCTAAACATTCGCGGCCGAAGCACCCTAAGATGACGCCATGACCGCGAGCATGGCCGAAAGGGCTGAGGCGAAGCAGGCGCTGTTCGCCGCCCTCGGCGCGCGTTTCGGCGCGCGCTTCTCCCAAGGCCAAAGCTTGCGCGAGCAGCACGCCAATACGCTCACTTGGCTGAAGCGCGAGCCGCCCGACGCCGTTCTGTTCGCCGAGACCGAGGCCGAGGTCGCCGACTGCGTCAAGCTTTGCGCCGACGCCCGCGTGCCGGTCGTTCCCTTCGGCACCGGCACTTCGCTCGAAGGCCACGTCAATGCGCCCTTCGGCGGCGTCTCGCTCGATGTGTCGCGCATGAACCGCATCCTCGCCGTGCACGAGGCCGATCTCGACTGCACCGTCGAGCCCGGCGTGACGCGCAAGGCGCTCAACGACCAATTGCGCGGCTCGGGGCTTTTCTTCCCGGTCGATCCCGGGGCCGATGCGAGCCTCGGCGGCATGGCGGCGACGCGCGCCTCCGGCACCAACGCCGTGCGCTATGGCACCATGCGCGACGCCGTGCTCGGGCTGAGCGCCGTTCTCGCCGACGGCAGCGTCGTCAAGACCGGCGGCCGCGCGCGCAAATCTTCAGCCGGCTATGACCTCACCCGGCTCCTGGTCGGCTCGGAAGGTACGCTCGGCGTTATCACCTCTCTCACGCTGAAGCTCTACGGCATCCCCGAGACGATCATCTCGGCCGTCTGTCCCTTCGCCTCGATCGCCGGCGCCTGCAACGCCACCATCGCCGCGCTCCAGCTCGGTCTCGCGCTCGCCCGCATCGAGTTTCTCGACGAGGTGCAGATTCGCGCCTGCAACGCCTATTCGCATCTCTCTCTGCCCGAGACCCCGACTCTCTTCCTCGAGTTTCACGGCACGCCGGGCTCGACGCGCGACGAAGCCGAGGCGTTCGCCACGATCGCGCGAGCCGAAGGGGGAGGGCAATTCGCCTATGCCGAGCGCCAGGAGGAGCGCACGAAACTCTGGCAAGCGCGCCACGATGCCTATTGGGCGGCGCGGGGTTTGCGACCGGGCGCCGAGGTGCTTGCGACCGATGTCTGCGTGCCGATCTCCGCGCTCGCCGATTGCGTCACCGCCACGCGCGAGGATATCGACCGCCTGGGGCTCGTTGCCCCGATCGTGGGCCATGTCGGCGACGGCAATTTTCACGTGATGCCCTTGATCGACGTCGCCGATGACGAGGAGCGGCGGAAGGCGCAAGGCTTCCTCGACCGCCTCATCGCCCGCGCGCTCGCCGCGGGCGGGACCTGCACCGGCGAGCACGGGGTAGGCCAAGGCAAGATCGCCTATCTCGCCGCCGAGCACGGGGCGGGTGTCGCCACGATGATTGCCATAAAAAAGGCGCTCGATCCCTTGAATATCCTCAATCCTGGCAAGCTTTTTGCGTTACCATGACAGGCATGTCGCGGTGGGCCGAATCGCCGATATGAAATCAGCGCCGGTTAGCGCGCCCGGGCCTTGGGTTGGACGGCGGTGAACTCGCTCCTTCTGACTTTGACAGCATTGTTGATTCTGGTCTTGAGCGCGCTTTTTGCTGCGCCGCTTTTCATCGACTGGAACAACTACCGCGCGGTGTTCGAGACCGAGGCCGCCAAACTGCTCGGCCGCGACGTGAAAGTCGGCGGCAAGGTTCACCTCGTTCTTCTGCCGGCGCCCGAGCTCAGATTCGACGATATCAAGGTCGCCAACCGGGAAGGGCGACTCGACCATCCGTTCCTCGAAGCCAAGTCGTTCGAAGCCTGGCTCAATATCAGCGCGCTGCTGACCGGCAGGATCGAGGCGCGCAAGATCGCCATCGTCGGCCCGACCTTGCGGCTCGAACTCAACGCCGACGGTACCGGTAATTGGAGCGACGTCGGACGGCGCGGGGTCACGCTTCCTTTCGCGCCGAAAGACGTCATGCTCGACGAGGTGAGCGTGAGCGGCGGCCGCATCGAGGTCGCCCGTCAGGGGCAGCCGCAATTCGCCGTGGAGAACGTCACTGGCGTCGCGAGCGCCCAGGCGCTGTCGGGACCTTACAAGGTCTCGGCCAACTATTCCTTCAAGGGACGGCCGCAAGAGCTTCGCTTTTCGACCAGCGCGCCTGACGCCGCCGGCCTGTTCCGCATCAAGTCGATGCTGCGCGATTTCGACAACAACACGAATTACGTTCTCGACGGCGGCGCGACCGGCCTCGGCGCCGTCCCGACCTTCGACGGCACCGTCATCGTGCGCAACACCAATGCGCCGGCGCGTGAGGCGGAAGGCCAAGCGGAAAATCCGCAAAGCGAAGAACCGGCGGACACGGCCGCGCCCCCACAGGGCGCGACGTTCGAATTGAAAGGGCCGGTCAAGGCGACGCCGCAGCGCGCCGAGCTGCCGGGATTCGATCTCACCCTTCACGCCAAGGGTCGTCCGCAAATCTTCAAGGGCACGCTCACGCTCGATTTCGGCGAGCGTGTCGAAGGTGCGGCCACGCTTGCGGCGGGCTTCATCGATCTCGACGCCCTGTTCGCGGCGCCCGGCGCCGAGCGCCCGTCGCCGGCAATGGTGCTCTACGAGTTCGCCGACGAGGTCCTGACCCAGACGGCCGCGCTCGGCAACGGCACGTTGGCGCTCGCCATCGAACAGGCGGGGCTCGGCGGCGATCTTGTCGGCGCCATCGACATGGCGCTCGCCGCCAAGGACGGCGCGGTGATGATCGACCGGCTCAAGGCGACGCTCCCGGGCGACAATCGCCTCGAAACCTCAGGCACCCTCAAGCGCGGCGATTTCGGGCCCGTCTTCGCCGGACCGGTCAAGGTCGAGGGGGCGAAATTGCGGCCGCTGATGCGCTGGGCCGCGGGCGATCGTGACGTATCGGGCCAAGCCTCCGCCGGCGCGTTCAGCTTCGTGGCGAACGCCACGGTCGGCGACGGCACGCTTCAGCTTGCCGATGTCGCGGGCGAGTTGAGTGGCACCAAGTTCCGCGGCGGTTTGAGCCTCAAGGGCGGCGAGCGCCGCGTGATCGCGGTCGATCTCGACAGCGACCGGCTCGATCTGCGCGAGTTGATCGGCGACGGGCCGATCTGGCACGCCTGGCTACCCGCGCCGCAAGCAAAACCGGATCAACCGCAAGCGGCGGAGACGGCCGTCCCGCCCGGCGCAGTTGCGGCCGGCGCGAACGACGCGGAGGATGCCGCCGCGATGGGGCAGGATCTGTTCAAGCGGCTGCGCGGCGACGACATGCGCGTGACCCTGCGCGTCGGGGAACTGCTCATGCCGGATATTCCTGCGGGCAAGCTCGATGCGCGCTTTCAGCTCCAAGGCGGCTCGCTCGCCGTCGAGAGACTCGACTTCGCCGCTGCCGATGCGCTCGCTCTGAACGGCAAAGGCCGCATCGACAAGCTCGATTCCGCGCCGGCCGGAGGGGTGGATTTTGCCCTTCGCGCTGCCGATGCCAACAGCCTCAAGATCGTCGCCGAACTGTTCGGATTGCCTGACGGCGTGAGCGGTTCGCCACAGCTTGCAGGGCTCGCTCCCCTCGATCTCAATGTCAGCTTGAGCGCAACCCGCGACGGAGGCATGACCAACGCCGCGATCAAGCTCGGCGGCAAGGCCGGCACGTCCGATGTCGCGCTCACCGCCCGCGCGCTCGGCGACCTCGCCAAACTCGGCGAGGCGACGGTCGATATCGACGGCACGGTCGCGGGCGAAAAACCGCAGGCGGTGCTCGTCTTGCTCTTTCCTGATTTGCCGCTCGACCGGATCGCGACGCCTGAAGGAAGCAAAGGCAGGCTGATCGCGAAATTCTCGGGCGTCCCGAATACCAAGGTGACGGGCAAGGCGGCGCTCGAAACCGCGCCGATCGAGATTGCCTTCGTCGGCGAGGGTTCGCTCCAGCCGGCCGGTCTGTCGCTTGCGGGCAAGGGCGCGGTCGTGAGCAAGGATGCGAGCGCCGCGCTTGCGCTCATCGGTCTCGAATCGCCGCCGAGCGCGTCCGGCGTCCCCTTGAGCTTGCGCCTCGACATCAGCAAGCAAGGCGGAACGATCGGGCTGACCGGCATCGACGGAAGCATCGCCGGAGAGACCGTCGCCGGCTCCGCCGAGCTTGACCGGAGCGGCGCCAAGACGCGTTTCTCCTTGAACGGGCGTGCCGAAAACGTGTCGCTGCCGTCGCTGCTCGGCGTGCTGGTGGCGTGGCACCGCACGCCCTCGACTGAAGAAATGTTGGGCACGATCGGCGCCAATACCTCCGCGCTGTGGCCGTCGCGCGGGTTCTCGCTCGGGCTCATCGAGCAGATCGAAGGCGAGATCGCGCTCGAGGCCAACACGCTTTCGCTCGGTTCCGCCGTCAAAGTCGAGGCCGCCACGCTCGCGGCTTCGGTGGGCAAGGACGGGCTGAACGTCACCGCGCTGAAAGGCAGTCTCTACGGCGGCGAGCTTGCCGCCTCGGGCAATCTCGCGCCGCGCGGCAACGGCGCCGAGCTTCAAATGCGCGCCGACCTCAAGGGAGGCAGGCTCGAGGCGCTGACCAGGAGCGTCGCCGGATCGGCCTTTGCCAAAGGGCCGTTCGATCTTGCCTTCAATGCCCAAGGTGAGGGCTTGAGCCCGCCGGGCGTGGTGGCCGGATTGAGCGGGGAGGGAACGCTGAGCCTCGGCCCCGGCATCCTGCAATCGCTCACCGCCGCCCCCTTGCGCGGCGTTGCCGCAGCCGCCGCCAAGAAGACGATCAAGGCCGACAAGGAAGAGATCGAAGCCGAAACGAGAAGCGTGCGGGAGACGATCACCAAGGGCACCTACAAATTCGCGCCCGCCACGCTCACCTTCGACATCAAGAACGGCACGCTTCGTGTGGCCCCGGCGACACTCGCAAGCGTGGGCGCCGAAACCAAGATCAACGGCTTCGTCGAGCTCGTGAGCCTCAAGCTCGACAGCGAGTGGGCCTTGAGCCTGACGGGCGCGAGTGTAAAGGACGTGCCGCCCGTGAGCCTCGTCTTCGCCGGACCGCTCTCCGAGGCGCCCGAGATCGCGCCCGCAATCGATACCGGCGCGATCGAGGCCTATATCACCATGCGGCGCATGCAGGAGGACGTCGAACGTCTTGAGACGCTGGACGTGAGCGGCAGGACCGCGCCGCCGGCAGAGGCCGCGACGGAGACAGATGCGGGGACCGAAGGGATGACCGCAACCATCCCCGAGGAATCGCCGCTCGAAGCGCCTGCCGCTCAGCCCGAACTCGCCGAACCGTCGACATGGACGGCCGAGACCACGCCTGACCGGCCCGCGCCGAAGCCGCCCGAGACCTCCACCACCGCTTTGCCGTCGGCCCTCGACCTCCTGCTGAAGGAAATCGAGTCCGAGCCCGTCGCCCCCGCCGCGACCGAGCCGCAAACCGCGCCGGAGCCGCCAACCTCCGTCACGGCAACCACGCCGACCGAACCGGGCGCGGAGCCTTCGCCTCAATCGGCGCCCGCGCCGCCCGAATCGGCGACGGTCAGTCCCGAAGCCGAGCCCGGCGCTGCGCCGTCTA
>DATEMT010000109.1:0-2178 GCA_035275445.1 Methyloceanibacter sp.
ATCGCCGGAGCGGATGGCTGCGAGGTCATGCCGGATGGCGCGCAACGGCGCGAGGCCGAAGCGGACCTGGAACAGGGTCGCCACTACGAGACCGAGCCCGAGCACGCCGAGTGCTGCGATCAGCATCATGCGGAACTCGGCGAGGTCGCGCTCGATCTCGGCCGCGTCGCCGGCAATGGCATAGGAATAGGGAGTGGATTGAGCGCCGCCGGGTCTGATCTCGCGCTCGACGACGCGCAGGCGCTGGTCCTGTGGCCCCGGCGCGTAAGCGCGTCTTGTCAGAGTCTGGTCGGGAGTGACGCCCTCTCGGCTCGGCAGCTTCAGTTGCTGATCGAGGAGAGAGTCGGAGATGAAGAGCGGCTGTTCGGCGTCCAGCGTCTTGATTTGCCAATACCAACCGGAAAAGGGAATCGAGAAGGCGGGCTCGCCGAGATTGGCAGGCGCTGTCGGTGTCTTGGCGCCCTCCGCCGTGGTCGAGGCGACGAGGCTCGTCAGGTAAACGTTGAGCCGCGCATCGAAATTGCGCTCGACGGCCTGGCGGTAGAGGGAGAGCAGCAGGAATGCGGTCACGGGAAGGACGACGAGCGTCCACGCCGCGGCGGATGCGAACAGGCGAAAGGCGAGAGAGCTAGGCCTCATCGGCGTCGTCCGCGAGGCGGTAGCCGAGCCCCCGGACGGTCTTGATGATGTCGACTGGAAGCTTCTTGCGCAGGCGTCCGATGAAAACTTCCACCGTGTTGGAGTCGCGGTCGAAGTCCTGCTCATAGAGATGTTCGACCAGCTCAGTCCGCGACACCACGCGGGCGCGATGCAGCATGAGATAAGCGAGCACGCGGTACTCGTGCGAGGTAAGCTTGACTGCCTGCCCGTCTACCGTCACCCGCGCCGATTTGGTATCGAGGCGGAGCGGACCGCATTCGAGCTCGTTCGAGGCATGACCGGCGGAGCGTCGCAACAGCGCCCGAAGCCGCGCCAGCACCTCCTCCATATGGAAGGGCTTCGCCACATAGTCGTCGGCGCCCGCATCCATGCCGGCGACCTTGTCACTCCACCGCTCGCGCGCGGTCAGGATCAGCACCGGCATCCTGCGGTCGTCGCGGCGCCAGTGCTCGAGCACGCTCAAGCCGTCTTTCTTGGGGAGTCCGAGATCGAGGACGACGGCGTCGTAGGGCTCGGTATCGCCGAGGAAGTGCCCCTCCTCGCCGTCAAAGGCGGTGTCGACCGCGTAGCCCGCATCGCTCAGCGCTGATACGAGCTGACGGTTGAGGTCTGGATCGTCTTCCACGACGAGAAGCCGCAACCTCTTCACCCTCCAAGGAACGCTTGACGCGCCCCAAGTCCTCCTAAGGCTGGCCCGTCAGAGCGTCAACGGTGATGTTGGTGACATCGCCTTTGGCGCCCAGCACGACGAGCTTATAGAAAAACTTGCCGCCCTGATCGCAAAGGCTCGCATGAATGATCTGGCCGCCGGTGCGCGACTGTACCATCTGGTAAATGACATTGCCGGGAAGCAAGGAGTTCTTCTTGATGACCGCCGCCGCCGAGGCCCAAGGCAAACAGTTCGGCTCAGCCGCCTCCACGGCTGCCGTCAACAAGAGGCCGGCGAGGGCCGCAACGGCCGCCTCTTTGATGACCCGCCGCATGGCACTTAGGTTCCGCTGCTCGTCATTGAAGTGACAAGGCTAATTGAGCTTCCATGAACCTCGCATGAATGGGGCGCAAATGCTCATTTTGTCTTGGTGGACTTGATGGTTTGGGGAGCTGGCTGGCTCGCGTCG
Source organism: Methyloceanibacter sp. (assembly GCA_035275445.1). Lineage (GTDB taxonomy): Bacteria > Pseudomonadota > Alphaproteobacteria > Rhizobiales > Methyloligellaceae > Methyloceanibacter. The sequence goes on from DATEMT010000109.1 coordinate 1,779, forward strand.
TTAACCTTTGCGCCGGGCGCGGCAAGGCCAAGACCGCCGAAGATCACGGGTGCCTTGGCGATCAGGTCAGCGAGCGACGTGTCGCCCACCGCCCACAGCGCGATCGTCGACAGCGCCGTGGTGATCCCGAGGATCTGGGTGCGGTACCCCTTGGCGAAGCCGCCGGTAATAAGCCAGGCAAGGTTCAGCATTCATGCCTCCGTCTAGGATGAGGGTTGGATCACGGAAATGAGCCGCACGGCTTAGTGCAGGCGGGCGGCGCTCAGCGGCGGAGCGCGCGGCCGGCGATGTCGGAAACCGTTTCGCCGGTCTTCTTGGCCGCGGAGCCCGTCCGGTCGATCTTGGCCCCAAGGGTCGCAACGCCGAAGCCGCCGGCGATCAAGGCCCAGTTCTGTGAGAG
>DATEMT010000110.1:0-13735 GCA_035275445.1 Methyloceanibacter sp.
GCCCACGGCATTCCCACCGCCGCCTATCGGCGTTTCGCCGACGCCGCTTCCGCCAAGACTTACATCGCCAGCCAGAATTTTCCGCTCGTGGTCAAGGCCGATGGACTTGCGGCCGGCAAAGGCGTCGTCATCGCCGCAAACCGCGACGAGGCGATGAGCGCGATCGATGCCTGCTTCTCCGGCACGTTCGGCGCCGCGGGGAGCGAAGTCGTGATCGAGGAATTCCTCGACGGCGAGGAGGCGAGCTTTTTTGCGCTAAGCGACGGCACGACCGCGCTCGCGCTCGCGACCGCGCAAGACCACAAGCGCGCCTTCGACGGCGATCAAGGTCCCAATACCGGCGGCATGGGCGCCTATTCGCCAGCGCCGATCATGACCGAGACGCTCTCCGCGCGCGTGATGGACGAGATCGTTTTGCCCACGGTGCGGGCCATGAGCGCGCGCGGCACGCCGTTCAAGGGCGTGCTCTATGCCGGGCTGATGATCGTGGACGGGGCGCCGAAGCTCATCGAATACAACGTCCGCTTCGGCGATCCCGAGGCGCAAGTGCTGATGCTGCGGCTTGCCTCCGATCTGCTCCCTGCCCTGCTCGCCGTGACCGAGGGGCGGCTCGCCGACATCACGATCGACTGGCACGACGATGCGGCACTTTGCGTGGTGATGGCGGCGCGAGGGTATCCCGGCGCTTACGCCAAGGGTTCGGAGATCGAGGGTCTCGAAGCGGCGGGACGAGACCCGCACGTTCAGATCTTCCACGCCGGCACCAGGCGCGAGGGCGGCCGCATCCTTGCCGATGGCGGGCGCGTGCTCGGCGTCACCGCGCGCGGCGATACGATCGCGACGGCCAAGGTCCGCGCTTACGCCGCGATCGAGGCGATCGACTGGCCGGGCGGCTTCTACCGAAGCGACATCGGCTGGCGCGCGCTTCCGCGCGCCACTTGAGCAACGATGCCGTAAACGACTGACGCGAGCCCTACGGGCTCCGTTTCGAGATCGCCGGACGGCTACTGAATCCAGCCCAACTGCTTCTGGAAGCCGAGGCCGTCATAGTAATCGCCCTGATAGACGATCTTGCCGTCCTCGACGCGGATGAAGGTCACTCCGTTGAACTTGAACGGTTTGTTCGTGGCCGGCGTGTCAGGTCCCCATGCGCCGGTGTTGTTGCCGGCGAAGGTCCATTCGAACGCGACGCCATTGGCGCTTTCGATCGGCTCGCCGGTCATCTTCCAGCTCAGATCGGGCGCCGCCGTCACGAACAGCTTGATGACCTTGTCGCGCGCCGCGTCACGGCCTTTCTGCGGCTCGCCGACGGTGGCGTCGAAATAGGTGACGTCATCGGCCATGAACGCAGCCGCGGCATCGGGGTCGTGGGCGTTCCAAGCCGCCAAATAGCCGTCCACCACTTGGCGCGGCGTCATCACATCTTTTGCAAGTGCAGTCGTGGCCAATGCCACCGTCAGCAACGCGCCTATCGCCCAGCCTCGATACAACATGGTGTTTGCTCCTTCCCAAGCATTTACTTCAACACGCCAGCCTGCCCCAGCGAGCACCTGGCTGCAAGGTCGCCATCATACAGCCTCGCCGCGCCGGCGGTAGCCGGGGCCGGTCGAATTTCGTTGGCAGGGCCGCGCCAACGCCCCATTCCCGGGTTACATGCGGGAGTTGTGGGCTTCCGAGCGGCAGGGCGTTGCCGGTCGCAACGCTCCTCTCTAAGCTCGGTGCCGAGCCCCAAGAATCGGAGAACGACATGCCTCAGTTATTGCCGCGCGCAACGCGAATGGCCTTGGCCCTGTTCGGATCGGCCGCGCTCGTTCTCGGTCTGGCAGCCGTAAGCGTGACCGCCCGCGCGATGCCGCTCGTGACTGCGGCCCCGCAAGCGCACCCATCCATGGTCGCGCCCGCGCGCATCTACCGGCGCGGACGGACGCCGATCTATCCCTACTATTACAATCCCGGCCGGCCGGGCGGTTACAGCTTCTATTTCGGCTTCGTGCCTTATGCGCCGGGCAATATCGAAAACCAGGCGCTTCAGCGCGGCTTCTATCCGCAGAACACCGAATGGCCGCCCGGCCTCTATGGCGGACCGCAGCCGGGGTGGGGGCCTAAAGCTGCGCAGTAGGCGGGCGTTCGGTCAGCGCTTGCCCCTGAAAAAAGTCTTCAGCAGGCTTGCCGCCTTGGTCTCGCCCATGCCGCCGATGACCTCCGGTGTGTGATGGCAGACGGCCAAAGTGAAGTAGCGCGGCCCGTGCTCGACCGCGCCGCCTTTGGGATCGGCGGCGCCGTAATAGAGGCGGCGGATGCGGGCGAAAGAGATGGCGGCGGCGCACATGGCGCAGGGTTCGAGCGTCACGTAAAGATCGCAACTCTCGAGACGCTCATTGCCGAGCTTGGCGCAAGCAGCGCGGATGGCGAGCAGCTCGGCATGCGCGGTCGGGTCATGCAGAGCGAGCGTGTGGTTGCCGGCCCGCGCCAGGACCTCGCCGCCCGCGCTGACGATTACGGCGCCGATCGGCACCTCGCCGCGATCGCGGGCGCGCTCCGCCTCTTCGAGCGCGAGGTCCATGGGCCGCGCGACCTTGCCAGAGATCGCTTCATCTGCAAGCTTCGACGTCATGGGCCGCAGGTTGGGGGGCAAGAGCAGCGAGCGTCAAGTCCCGCGCGGAAAGGGTAACCCGCCGCCGCCCGCGGCCAAGGGCGTGGGCCCCATGCGCGTGGCGAAGGCGATCGCCCATGCCGGGCTCTGCTCGCGCCGCGACGCCGAGGCCTTGATCGCCGCGGGACGGGTCTCCGTCAACGGGACGGTGCTCAAGACGCCCGCGCAAGTAGTGAGCTTGGGCGACACGATCACGGTTGACGGCAAGCCGCTGCCCCAGCCTGAAGCCACAAGGCTGTGGCGCTACAACAAGCCGCGCGGCCTCCTCACCAGCCACAGGGACCCACAGGGCCGCAAGACGGTGTTCGCGGCGCTGCCGCCTTCCCTTCCGCGCGTGGTGTCGGTCGGACGGCTCGACATCAACACCGAGGGTCTTCTCCTTCTCACCACCGACGGCGCGCTCGCGCGGCATCTCGAGCTTCCGAGCACGGGCTGGCTCAGGCGCTACCGGGTGCGGGCCCATGGCCGCGTCGCGCCAGAGGCGCTCGATCGATTGCGTCAAGGCGTCACCATCGACGGCGTGCATTACAGCCCCGTCGAAGCGCGCATCGATCGCGAGCAAGGGTCTAACCTCTGGCTCACGATCTCGCTCCGCGAGGGCAAGAACCGCGAGGTCAAGCGCATCGCCGAGCATCTCGGGCTCACCGTGAACCGGCTCATCCGCGTTTCGTTCGGGCCGTTCGCGCTCGGCGATCTCGCCGATGGCGCGGTCGAAGAGGTGAAGCGGCGCGTGCTCGCCGATCAACTCGGCGCGAAACTCGCCGACGCCTTCGGCTTGCGCGCGAAACCGCCGCGGGGGCAGCGCCGGACCCGCCCTGGGTGATTGATGAGGATCGTCGCGGGCAAATTCAGGGGCGCACGAATCGAGGCACCGAAGGGGCTCGCGACGCGTCCCACGTCCGACCGCGTGCGACAGGCGCTATTCAACCTGCTCACCCATGGCGCGCCGCTGCTCGACCTCGAGGCGTTGCGGGTGCTCGACCTCTTTGCCGGCTCGGGCGCGCTCGGCCTCGAAGCGCTCTCGCGCGGCGCTCGCTTTGCGCTCTTCGTCGAGGAGAGCGCCGAGGCGCGCGCCGCCATCCGCCGCAATGTCGAGGCGCTGGGTCTCACCGGCACGACCAAGATCTGGCGGCGCGATGCGACGAGGCTGGGCGAAGCCGCCGCGCTTCAGCCCTTCGACCTCATCTTCTGCGATCCGCCCTACGGCAAGCGACTGGGCGAGCGCGCGCTCGCCGCCGCGTGCGAAGGTGGATGGGTGGCGCCCGGCGCGGTCGCGGTTCTCGAGGAACGCGCCGGCCAAACCATCGCCTGGCCCGCACCGTTTCAAGAGATCGACCGGCGGCGTTACGGCGACACGCTGGTCGCGATCGCCACGGCGTCCCGTTAAGGATTTTCACCGTTGCCCCGCTTGTACGCGGCATCTGTGCTTTAATGGTTCAAACCGCCCAACGGGACCCAAATGACCGCAAACGCCAGGAGAGCCGCGCTCTCTGCGACCTTGCTCGCGGCGGGGCTGTCGCTTTCCGGCGCCGCCAACGCCGCCTTCATCTCGGGCGTGTGGCAAGGCGATGCCAATTTCGACGCGCAGGGCAGGTTCTCCGACTGCGCCATGACGGCCCAAGCGTCGAGCGGGCTCCTCATCGGCTTCATCATCAGCAAGCGCTACGAGTGGGGTCTCGTCGTCGCCGACGAGCGGCAACGGTTCGCGCTCGGCAGTACCGAGACCGTGGCGCTCCACATCGACGAGCGCGACCCGATCCTGGCCGTCGCCAAGGTGGTGGACATCCACGGCATCGTCATCCCGCTCGAGAACTCCGCGTCCGTGCTCGAGGGGTTTCGCGAGGGCAAGGCGCTGACCGTCGTCGGCGAAAGTCTGAAGATCAGCATCAAGCTAACCGGAACGAACGCGGCAATCGCCGCGCTCGCGGCTTGCGTCACCGAGAATCTCATGAGCGAGCGGGTGGACGCAGGGCCGCGCCACGTCTTCAGGTTGGCAGCGCGGTCAGCGCCGTGAAAACAGTTTCTCGATATCGGCGAGCTTGAGCTCGACATAGGTCGGGCGGCCGTGATTGCATTGCCCGGTGAACGGCGTCGCCTCCATGTCGCGGAGGAGCGCGTTCATCTCCTCAGGCGCAAGCCTCCGCCCCGCCCGCACGCTGCCATGGCAGGCCATGGTCGAAAGCACATGATCGAGCCGGCCGGCAAGGAGCCTTGCTCCCCCTTCGTCTTCGCTTTCGGCGAGCTCGGCGGCGAGGTCAACGAGCAGGCCCTTGACGCCGCCCGTCCCGAGCAGCGACGGCACCTCGCGCACCAGCACGGAACCGGCGCCGAACGGCTCGATCACGAGGCCGAGCGGCTCGAGCTCCAAGGACGCGGCGGCGAGGCTCGCAACCGCCTCGGCGTCGAGTTCGACCACTTCGGGAATAAGGAGGAGCTGGGGGGCGATTCCGCCATTGGCAAATGACCGCTTCAGCCGCTCGTAGACGAGGCGCTCATGGGCTGCGTGCTGGTCGACGATGACGAGCGCATCCCCGGTCGCGGCGATGATGTAGGTGTCGTTGATCTGCGCCCGCGCCGCGCCGAGGGGATAGGACGCGGGCGGCGGTTCGTCGGCATCGATGCTGCCGCGCGTATCGCCGCTCGGTTGCGCGAGCGAGGCAAGCGGCGCTTGCGCCTTTTCGGCGAGACCGAACGCGCGCGCGCCATGGAACGCCGGCCGCTTGCTTTGGCCCGAACCGGCAGCCATGCGACCGAGTGCGGCTTGCGCGAGCGAAGCGGTGGCGCGATGGCCGGCGGCGCCGAGCGCTTCCCTCAGCGCGCCGATGATGAGCGAGCGCACCCCGTTCGGATCGCGGAATCGGAGCTCGGTCTTGGCGGGATGGACGTTGACATCGACCTCGTCGGGCGGCAGCGACAGAAACAACGCGAGCACCGGGTAGCGCCCTTGCGGCAGGAGATCGCCATAGGCCGCGCGCACCGTCCCTGCGAGCAGCTTGTCGCGCACGGGACGCCCGTTCACCACGAGATGAAGCTGGAGCCCGTTCGGCCGGTGGAGCGTCGGCAAACCAGCGAAGCCTTCCAGCACGACATTGAAGCGGGCCGCGCGCAAGGGCAGCGCATCCTTGACGAAATCGGGGCCAAGGATGCGCCCCATGCGGGCAAGGCCGTGATCGAGCAGCCCAGGGGGGCACGCTTCGAGGCGAAACACCGTGCGGTCGTCGCTTCCGAGCGCGAAGGCGATCTCGGGCCGCGCGAGCGCGAGCCGCTTCACCATCTCGGTGATGGCGGCGCTCTCGACGCGTTCCGATTTCATGAATTTCAGCCGCGCGGGCGTCGCATAAAACAAATCGCGCACTTCGACCCGCGTGCCGGTGGGAAGCGGCGACGGCTTCAGCGTCGATTTCGCGCCGGCATCGACCGCGATTTCGAAAGCCTCGTCCGCTCCGGACGCGCGGCTTGCGATCGTGAGCCGTGCCACCGCCCCGATCGAGGGCAGCGCTTCGCCGCGGAAACCCAAGGTCATGATCGCGGAGAGATCGTCGGATGCGAGTTTCGAGGTGGCGTGACGCTCGACCGCAAGCGCAAGGTCGCGCCCCTCCATGCCAACCCCGTCATCGGCGACGCGAATGAGCCGCAAACCCCCGCCGGACGTCGCGACCTCGATCCGGCGCGCGCCGGCATCGAGCGCATTCTCGATCAGTTCCTTGACGACGCTCGCGGGCCGCTCGACGACCTCACCCGCGGCGATGCGGTTGACGAGGTCTGGCGGTAGCTGACGAATGGCCATCTTTCGGCTCTGCGGGAGCGCCGGTGAGATACCGGCGGGTCAGCATCTTACCCGATTCTACCGCCGGCTGGCCGAACGGATCGACGCCCAAAAGATGAGCCGCGAGAATGGTTTCCAGCATGAAATGCATCATGAGGGCGCCGAGCGCCCGCTCGTCCAGCACCGCGAGGTCGATGGTGCGAACCGGGCGGCCATGAGCGATCAGCGCTTCGGGAATCGCGCGTTGCTCGGCGGCGACGAGGTCGCCGGCCGCACGGTTTGCGAGATAGTCGGCGCCTGCGAGCTTGGCGAGGTCGGGCGCGAGACGCGGCCCGCGGCCTTCGCAGGCTTCGCGGATCACGGTGACGAGATGTTGCGGCGTGCCGTCGAGATAGAGCTGAAGCTGGCTATGCTGATCGACAGGGCCGAGCGCGCCCACTGGCGTGGTCCCCTCGCCGTCCTTGCCCAGGCTCTCGCCCCAAAGCTGCACGTACCAGGCGGCAAAGCGGGCGAGACGATCGGCATAGGGAAGCATGACCGAGGCGCGCACGCCGCGTTCCTTGGCAAGGCCGACGACGATCGCGGCGCCGAGCGCGGGGGCGAATTCCGCGGCGCGCGTCGTTTCCAGCATGGCAACGACGACGCTACGCGCGCCGTCGCGCAAAGCCTCGACGTCGAGCTCGCGCGCGAGCGCGGGCAGCAACCCGACATTTGTCAATGCGGAGAAGCGGCCGCCGATATCGGGATGGTGATCGAGGGTGGGGATGCCGAATTCTTCGCAGAGCGCGCGAAGGCCGTTGGGCTTGTCCGATTTCGGCTCGGTCACGGCGAGGAAGAGTTCGGGAATGCGCGGGGCGAGGCCCGCTTCGCGCACCGCGCCGACGGCGGCGATCGCTTGCACGAGGGTTTCGGGCGTGCCGCCCGATTTCGAGATGACGACGAAACGCGTGGTGGCAAGGTCGAAGCCCGCGAGCGCGCTTTCGAGCGTGCCGGCATCGAGATTGTCGTAGAAGCGGGTGCGCGGGCGCTGGGCGCTGCCATGTTTGTCGTCGCCGGGAATGCCCCAGCCGCCAAGCTGGGCGAGCGTCTGGCCGCCGAGGCTCGAGCCGCCGGTGCCGAAGAAGACGAGCGTGCGCGCGCCATCGGTCAGACGCTGCAAGGCCTGGCGCGCCGGGGCGATATCGTCGCGCCAATCGGGCACGTTGAGCAGCGGCAAGGTCGCGCCTTCATAGGCTTCACGCAGAGCGGAAAGCCGCGCTTCGAGCTTGGCGAGATAGGTTTCGAGCAGGGTCTGGGGCAGCCCTAAAGGCCCAATTCCCTTTTCAAGACAACCTTCTATGGATTGCGACAGCGGCACGGGAGCAGTCCTCTCGCCTTGAACAACGCGGGATAAAGGCGCCTAGCCTGAACCTTCCTTGCCCTTGGCCGTCACGGGCTTGCCGACGATGGTGGTGATGAGGCGGTCGGCCTCGATCAGCCGCTTGGCCACGCGCTTGATGTCGTCGAGCGTGACGGCCTCGACCAGCGCGTTCCGCTTGCCGACATAGTCGATGCCGAGATCCTCGATCTGAATCCACAAGAGCTGGTTGGCGATGCTGGAAGAGGATTCGAACCTGAGCGCGTAGGCGCCAGTGAGGTAGCTCTTGGCGCCGGCGAGCTCCTCTTCGGTCGGGCCCTGGTCGGCGAGGCGTTTCAGCTCGCTCTCGATCACTTCGAGCGATTGGCCGACCGCCTCGTTCTTGGTGGCGACGTTGCCGATAAAGACCGCGCCGTGCTGGTAGGGATAGAGATTGGAATAGACCGAATAGGCAAGCCCGCGCTTCTCGCGCACCTCTGTCATCAGCCGCGAGGCGAAACCGCCGCCGCCGAGGATATAGTTCAGCATGTAAGCCGGCATGAAATCGTCGTCTTTGCGCGCGATGCCGCGATGGCCGAACTGCACCGCCGATTGCGGCACGTCCATCTCGATGATCTCGCGATTGGGTCCGAGCGGCGGAACGGCGTCGGCGACGGTCGCGAGCGTGGCATGCGCCGGCAAGCCTCCGAACACATGATCGAGCGCTTGGCCGAGCGACTTCGCGTCAATGTCGCCGACCACCGAAATGACGAGCTTGTCGCGGGCGAAGACGCGATCGGCATAATCCTTCAGGTCCTGCGGGGCGATGGCGGCGATCGAAGCCATGGTTCCCTTGATCGGCCGTCCGTAAGGGTGATCCTGAAAGGCGATACGATCCCAGGCGAGCGCCGCCACGGTCTCGGGGTCGTTCTCGTCGAATTTCAGTCCGGCCAGAATCTGGGCGCGCACCCGTTCGACCGCATCGGGGTCGAAGCGCGGTTTGGTGAGCGCGAGCCGCACAAGATCGAACACCTCGTCCTTGTTTGCGGTCAGCGTCTGCACGCTGCCGAGCATGACGTCGCGGCTCGCGTCGAAATCCATGCGCATGGCGAGCGCCTGCTCGCGCTCCTGGAAGGCGATGGCATCGAGCGGCCCGGCGCCCTCGTCCATCATCGAGGAGATGAAATAGGCGACGCCGTCCTTGTCGTCGGGATCCTGGGCCGCGCCGCCGCGGAAGGCGAAGCGCATGGCGATGAGCGGATTGGCGTGGCTCTCGACCAGCCATGCCTCGATGCCGCCGGGACTGACCACGCGCTCGATCTTCATGGAGGAAACCTCAGCCGCCGGCGCGGACGAGACGATCAAGGCCGCAGCGGCCAAGCCCGCGCCATGCCGCCACAAGGAGCGAAGAGGCCGCACGCAAGGCGCCATCGCCACTAAGACTTGCCTTTGTCGGCTGGCGCATTGGCCCGCTTTCCACCCATCGAGCTCGTGTGTCCGGGAGCGGGCAGCAGATAACCGGTGACCGAATTGTTGTCGACAAGATATTTCCGCGCTGCCGCGCGCATGTCCTCGACGGTCACGCGCTTGAGCCGGTCCGGCCATTGCTCGACATCGGCGACGGTCATGCCGGTCGCGAGGCGCCAACCATAGTGGCGCGCCATGCGCGACTGGCTGTCGGAGGTGTAGACGAACTCGGCGATATAGGCGGCGCGCGCCCGATCGAGCTCTTGCTGGGTCACGCCGTCTTCGCGCAAGCGCGCGATCACGGCGCCAATGCCTTCATCGAGTTCCTCGGCGCTGACGCCCTCGGCGGCGACGGCATAGAAGCCGAGCCGGCCCGAATCGAGGCCGGAATCGGAATACCAGCCGCCGGCATTGGCGGCCTTCCGCCCCTCGACCACGAGGCTCTTGTATATCTTGCTGACGGGGCCGGTCGCGGCGACGCGCATCAGGAGGTCGAGCGCTTCGGCTTCGCCCGGCGCGGCCGAGGCGTAGCTTGGCGCCAAGTAGTAACGCTGCACCGTGACGCGGCCGGCGCGCGGGTCCTCGAGCTTCACCTTGACCGGGGCGGAATGCGGCGGCTCTTGCGGCCGGACGCGGCCGTTCAGCGCCTCGTTCGGCGCGAGCTTGCCGTAGGTCGCCTCGGCGAGCCGTCTCACCTCGTCGGGTTCGACGTCGCCCGCGATCACGAGGATGGCATTGTTGGGCGCGTAGAAGCGCCGATAGAACGACAGCGCATCGTCGCGATCGAGCGCCGCGATCTCATGCTCCCAGCCGATGATGGGAATGCCGTAGGGATGCTTGGCGTAGAGGGCCGCCATCATCTGCTCTTGCAGGATGCTGCCGGGGTCGTTGTCGACGCGGCTGCGGCGTTCCTCGAGGATCACATCGCGCTCGGTGGCCACGTCCTCTTTGGTGAGGCGCAAATTCTCCATGCGGTCCGCTTCCATCTCCATCACCGTGGGCAGACGGTCCTTGGCCACGCGCTGGAAGTAGGCGGTCACGTCATGATTGGTGAAGGCATTATCTTCGCCGCCGTTCCGCGCGACGATCTTCGAGAACTGAGAAGCGGGGATGCGATCGGTGCCCTTGAACATCAGATGCTCGAGAAAATGCGCAATGCCGGAGGAGCCACGCGGTTCGTCGGCCGCGCCGACGCGGTACCAGATCATCTGGGTGACGACCGGGGCGCGGTGATCGGGAATGACGAGGATCTGGAGCCCGTTCTTGAGCTTGAACTCGGTCACGCGCGGGGAGCTTTGCGCCTTGTCAGCCGGCGCGACGGCGACCGCGAGCGAAGCAAGGCTGAACGAGGCGACGAGCGCGCCGATACGGGGGTCGATGGCCGGAAGAAGCTGGTCGAAGATCCACATCATCATTCTGCGAGACCGAAGGTTGAGGGCGATGCGAGGCCGGGGCGCAAGTGCTGGTAGCGAGCGCTTGTCTACCCTCCCCGCTCATTTCAGGCTTCGCGCCGTTATTTTCAAGCCAATTCGGCCGGAGCCGGGTGCCCGAAACCACGCGTCCTCGTCAGTATAGGGCGCTCGGGTTTTTATAGCTATCGGGCGGCGGCGGATTGAAGGGATCGTCGGTCTTCTCGACGTCCTGGTTGACGTGCGGCTGGAGCGGCTTCGGCTTTGCGGCGGCAACGTCGGTCGGCGTCTTGTCGGTAGGATCGGGTTCAGGAACGGCCTCGACCGGCGGCCCGTCCTTATCCTTGGCGAGCCATCTATCGAGCAGGGTCTTCTTGCCGATATAGGGATTGAGCGGCTCCTGCGTGCGCCGCTCCGCGGCCTTCTGATCCTTCTCCTCCTGGACGATCTGCTTCTGCGTCACTTCCGGGTTGGTCGGCCAGTCCTGGCGCGCGGTGGCAACGGCCACGCCGTTTTGCGGCTCGGGAAGCTCTTTGGGGTTGGGCGGAAGCAGAAGCGGCGGCCGATCGGCCAAGCGCACGTCGGGTTCCTTGCGATCGCCCGAAACCCCCATGTAATCGAAGATCTTGCCATTGAACTCGACCCCGCCGCAGCCGGCGAGCGCCAGCGTTGCCGTGGAGGCCACGGCAAAGAGCGCCACCCTCAGCGGGCGGATCGTGTGGAGATTGTGCCCCAAGGCTCCCCCTTGAGCCCGGGAATCCGGGCTTCCCTACATTTTAGAGGGTTTTTCGGCCTTTTTGTGACCCCCAAACAAGGACTCATACAAAAGTCCGACCACACCGGCAACAATGGCAGCGTCGGCGATATTGAACACATACCACTCGAAGCCGAACACGTGGAGCGAGAAGAAGTCCGCGACGGCGCCGTAAGCGATGCGGTCGATGACATTGCCGATGGCGCCGCCGACGATGAGGCCGATCGAAACGGCCCCGAGCGACGTCGTGACCCGCGCGAGCCAGGCCGCGAGCGCAAGACTGGCGGCGAAGGCGAACGCGATCAAGCCGAAGCGTCCGAGCGCGCTCTCTTGCGGCAGGAGCCCATAGCTGATGCCCTGGTTCCAGACGAGGACGAGATCGAAGAAGGGCGTGATGGTGACGACGCCCTTGGCGCCGATGTCGTAGACATAGAGCATCCACGCCTTGTGGGCCTGGTCGAGCAGCGCGGTCGCGGCGGCGATGCCGAGGCCGAGCGGCGAAAGGGGACCCCAGAACCAGTCTCTGAGCATCGCCCTACCCTATGCTCGCGCGGCGCGCATCGAATTGCCGCACGGCTTCGGCGTCGCGCAAGGAGAGCTCGGGGAATTCGGGATCGGAGCCGACCTCTGCGAGAATCTTCCACGAGCGGGCGCATTTCTTGCCCTTGGCGGGCTCGAACACGACGGCGACGCCCTTGACCTCGTCGAGGCGGAAAGCATGTGCCGGCCCATCGCCCGGCAGAAGCTCCGCGCCGCTCGTAATCGCGATCTCGGCAAGATCGATGCCGTCAAGCGCCGCGCGCAGCCGCGCGTCGGCGACGTAAACCCTGGGTGAGGCCTCCAGGCTCGAGCCGATGGTCCCCTCTTTCCGCTTGACCTCGAGCGCGCCGGTGACGACGCGGCGGAGCTCGCGAATGTTGCGCCATTGGCCAATGAGCGCCTCGTCCCGCCATAAGGCCGGCATCTCGGGGAACTGGCGCAGATGCACCGAGCCACGTTCGCCAGGGAAGCGGTTAAGCCAGGCTTCTTCCATGGTGAAGCAGAGCATGGGCGCGAGCCAGGCCGTGAGCGCGCCGAACACATAATCGAGCACGGTCAGCGCCGCGCGGCGGCTGACGCTGTCATGAGGCTCGCAATAGAGCGCGTCCTTGCGGATGTCGAAATAGAAGGCGGAGAGATCGTTGACGCAGAAATTGAGCAGCGCATGGAACACGCGCCTGAAGTCGAATGCGTCGTAGCCGCCGCGCACGGTCTCGTCGAGCTCGGCGAGCTTGGCGAGCATGTAGCGCTCGAGCGCGGGCATGGCGTGGTAAGCAACGGCGAGCTCGGGCCGGTAATGGGCGAGATTGCCGAGCAGGAAGCGGAGCGTGTTGCGGAGCTTGCGGTAGGACTCGACATTGGCCTTGACGATCTCGGGGCCGATGCGGAGGTCCTCGGCGTAGTCGGAGCTCATGGCCCACAGCCGCAAGATCTCGGCGCCGGATTGGCGGATGACGTCTTGCGGTGCGACCACGTTGCCGAGCGATTTCGACATCTTGCGCCCGTCTTCGTCGACGACGAAGCCGTGGGTGACGACGGCGCCGTAAGGAGCGCGGCCGCGGGTTCCGCACGATTCCAGTAACGACGACTGGAACCAGCCGCGATGCTGATCGGAGCCTTCGAGATAGAGCGTGGCGGGCCATTCGAGATCGAGCCGCTTCTCGAGGACAAAGGCGTGGGTCGAGCCCGAATCGAACCAGACATCGAGAATGTCGCCGGCCTTCTCCCATTCCGACGGGGCGGCGACGAGACCGGTGAGGAAGCGCTCGGTTGCGCCTTGCTTGAACCAGGCATCGGCGCCTTCGGCGCGAAACGCCGAGAAGATGCGCTCGGTGAGCTCGGTCGAGCCGTTGAAACCCGAGCGCGGGATGACCTCGCCCGTCTCCTTGTGGCGAAACACGGTGATGGGAACGCCCCAGGCGCGCTGGCGCGAGACGACCCAGTCTGGTCGCGTCTCGATCATGCCGGTGATGCGGTTTTCGCCTTGCGGCGGCACAAAGCGCGTGGCGCCGATCGCGGCCAGCGCGCGGCTGCGCAGCGTGGTCTTGGTCGAATTGCCGGGCGTGGACAGCGCGGCCGGCTTGTCCATGGCGATGAACCATTGCGGCGTGGCGCGGAAGATCACCGGCTTCTTCGACCGCCAGGAATGCGGGTAGTCGTGCTTGTGGCGCGCCCGGGCGATCAGCGCGCCGGCCTCGGTCAGCGCCGCGATCACCGCCTGATTGGCGTCGCCGAACTTGCCCTTGTCATCGACGACGCGTTTGCCTTCGAAGCCGGGCGCGTCCTTGGTGAAGAAGCCGGCCTCGTCGAC
>DATEMT010000111.1:0-3048 GCA_035275445.1 Methyloceanibacter sp.
CGACCGCGCAAGTCCAGCTCCCGGTTCCCGTCACCTTCAAGGCTCTCGTCGCCGAAACCGGACCGCGCCTGCAAACCGGGATCACCTGGCGCGTCTATGAGGCGCGGCCCTCGCCGGACAACGCCGGCTACAAGCTCCTCAGCACCCACCGCGATCCGATGCCGACAGCGGCCCTGCTTCCGGGCGAATATCTCGTCAACGCCGCTTACGGGCTCTCGAATCTGACCAAGAAGATCACGGTGGAAAGCGGCCGCTCGATCGAAGAGACCTTCGTGCTCAACACGGGCGGATTGAAGCTTGCAGCACTCCTCGCCGACAACACGCCGCTCCCGGCGAGCGCTGCCCGCTACGACATCCTCTCCGACGAGGAAGATCAGTTCGGCAACCGCCAGATGATCCTGCGCGATGCCAAGCCCGGGATCGTCATCAGGCTCAATGCCGGGGCTTATCGCATCGAGTGCCTTTATGGCGACGCCAACGCCGTCGCCAAGGCGGACATCACCGTCGAGCCCGGCAAGGTGACCGAGGCGACGCTGAAGCAGACCGGCGCCAAGACGACCTTCAAGCTGGTGCAGACCCTCGGCGGCGAGGCCCTGGCCGACACCAAATGGACCTTGCTCACCTCGGCCGGCGACGTGGTGAAGGAGAATGCCGGCGCGCTTCCCACCCACATCCTCGCCCCCGGCAGCTATGCCGTGGTCGCCGACCACGCCGGCGAGAGCTTCACGCGCAAGTTCAGCATCGAACCGGGCGAGGCCAAGCAGATCGAGGTCGTGGTCGAGGACGGACCGACTTCGCCCGAGGAACTGAAGGCGCTCACCGATCCGCCCGAGACGCCGCCGCCACCGCCCACGGGCGGGCCCGGCGTGGTCGCGGGCGACGGCGCGCCGTCGCCGAATGCAGGCGCGGCCTTCGACGGCTTCTCGCCGAACGTGCCCGCCGATCCCAACGCGCCGCTCATCAACCCGAGCATCCTGCTCCGGAGCGGCCCACCCCGCTAGCGTCCGTCGTTCCGAGGTGGCCGCGAAGCGGCCCGCGAAGGACGCCCTTGCGAACCCGTCATCCTTGCGTGTGATTCCCGCGAAAGCGGGAATCCAGTATTCCCACACTCCGAAGAGCGCAGTGCTTACTGGATTGCCCGGTCAAGCCAGGCAATGACAAATCATTCGTGATACCGGCGCATGTCGGCGCAAGACCGCTCCGTGGAGTCGTCCTTGCGTGTCATCGCGCGCGCCTCAGGATGATTGCGGACCGCGTGCGCGGGGCTCGCTTCCCGCTTTCCTTTTGCGCGAGACGGTGCCCGAGAGCGGCGACAGCAGGGACGAGCGCTCGTGGTCGAGCAGCCATTGCTTGCGCGCAAGCCCTCCGCCATACCCCGTAAGCGATCCGTCGCTGCCGATCACCCGATGGCAGGGAATGACGACGCCGCGATAATTGTCGCCGATGGCGCGCGCCACGGCCCGCACCGCCTCCGGTTGGCCGATGCTGCCGGCGACGTCGGCGTAAGAGCGCGTTTCGCCCGGCGGTATCGCCAAGAGCGCGTCCCACACGCGCCGCTGGAAGTCGGTTCCGCGCCGGGCGAGCGGCAAACCGAACGACCTTCGCGTGCCGGCGAAATATTCGGCGATCTCTGCGGCAGCCTGATCGAGCACCGGATGCTCGCCGGGCACGATGGCGAACTTGGTCCGCTTCCGGAGCCGCACGATCTCCCGCTCAAGTCCGCGGCGATCGACCCAGTCGAAGACGTGGAGGCCGTTGTCATCGGCGAGCCCGAGGATGGGCCCGAGCGGCGAGTCGATCCAGCGTGCGGTCAGGCAATGCACACCGCTCGACTTCGACGGCGCCGCGCCGAACAGCTTGGCAAAGGCTTCGCGAAACCCGCTCGACGATTCGAATCCGTGTTCGATTTGCGTGTCCAAGACGCTGCTCCCGTTCCTGACGGCCGCGAGTGCAGAGCCCATGCGCCGCGAACGCTGATAAGCCTGAAACGACATGCCGAAATAGCGTTGAAACTGACGCCTGGCGGTCGAGGGCTCGATGCCCATCGCCGTCAGATCACGATCGCGCAAGGGCTCCGAGGGGTGACGCTCGACCTGCTGGCGCAATTCCTCGACTAAGGCCGGCGCATTGCGGTTTCCGGTCATCGGCCGGCAGCGCAGGCAAGGACGGTAACCCGCATAGAGCGCTTCCTTGCTGCCCGCAAAGAACTCGACATTCTTGCGCAAGGGCTTTCGCGCCGGGCACACCGGCCGGCAGAAGATGCCGGTGGTTTTGACCCCGACGATGAAGATGCCTTCGTAGGACGAATCGCGGCGGCGCAAGGCCCGCCAGAACTCGTCCGCCCGTTGGCTGAACTGCTTTTTGCTCATAGCGCCGAATCTAAGCCAATGGCCCTATGCTATGCGACCGATTTTCAGGCAGCAATTTCGCACGACGCTGGAATCGCTCAAGGCTTCGCGAAAGCGAATTTGCGGGAGCGGGAGCGGTAGGCTTGGGCAAGGCGCGCCTCGCGCCCGCGCGCCAGCAAGTCCGCCTCGGCCAGGTTTTCGAGTGAAAGCAGCCGCTCTTCCACCTCGGCATGCGTCACGACTTCGCCTGAAGCGAGAATATGCCGAACATCGGCGCCCCTCCCGACGAGCGCGCGGCTGACCAGCAGACACCTGTGGCATTCGAGCGGATCGGCTTCGGAACACATCAACGCCACGGTGCTGCGTGCCGCAACCTCGATCAACCGTTCGAGCCCGAGACGGAATTCCGGCGAGGCCGCCATCTTCTCGTAATCGGCCACGCCACCGGTGTAGAGCGACTGACTTTGCGGCCGTCCGCCGAGCTCTCTGCCGAGAAACACATATTCGATGTTCCGCGCGGCAAGCGCCGCGCGCATCGCGTCCTTGTTGAAGTGGGGCGAGAAGCGCGAGCGCGGCGCCGTGCGGATATCGGCGATCGTCTCGACGCCCGCTCCGGCCAGCAGCGTTGTGAACCGTTCCCAGGAATGGCGCGAATGGCCAATCGTCAGGATCGGACGCGAGGTCGCGGCCATGAGCGACG
>DATEMT010000112.1:0-2053 GCA_035275445.1 Methyloceanibacter sp.
ATGGCGCTCTTCAGCGTCTCGGAGTTGTCGGCAAGAACCCGATCGACGCGCTGAAAGGCGTCACGCGCGGCTTGGGTCCAGTCTTGGCCCGCTTGCGGCTGGGCGATCAGGGTGGGAGCCGCGCCGCCTTCGGCGGCCATAAGCGGCGCGGTCGAAGCGCCGCCGCTCAGCGCAATCGCAGCACCGCCGGTCAGCCCCTGGGTTTCGATATTGACGCCGGTGTCGGCGCGGATCGGCGTGCCGCGGCTCACCGCGATCGTGGCGACCACGTCTTGAGGGGCGTCGGTATAGAGTGAAAGGTCGGTGACCTCGCCGACGCGAATGCCGTTGAACAACACGGCCGAGCCGATCAGGAGGCCGGAGACCGAGCCCTGAAACTTGACCTTGTAGGTCTCGCGCTCGGCAAAGCCGCCCTTGTTCTCGAGCCAATAGACGAAGGCGAAGCTCGCCGCGATCACGGCGAGCATGAACAGTCCGATCAAGGCGTAGCGGGCGCGCGTTTCCATCACTCGGGTCCTTCAGGGTCTCAAGCGCTCAATTGCCGGTCGGCGAGCAGGCCGCCGCGTTTTCCCTTGAAATAGGTCTTCACCCAGGGATGCTCGCATTCGAGCATGACTTCAAGAGGGCCCTCGGCCACGACTTTGCCGTCGGCGAGCGCCGCCACCCGGTCGCAAGCGGTGTAAAGGCTCTCGAGATCGTGGGTCACCATGAACACGGTCAGCCCAAGGGTCTGCTGCAACGTCCGGATCAGCTCGTCGAAATCGCCGGCGGAAATCGGATCGAGCCCCGAGGTCGGCTCGTCGAGGAACACGATCTCGGGGTCGAGCGCGAGCGCGCGCGCAAGCGCCACGCGCTTGGTCATGCCGCCGGACAGCTCGGAGGGAAATTTGTTCAAATCCTCGGGCGCAAGCCCAACCATTTCGAGTTTGGCGAGCGCCATTTCGTCCATCAGCCGCTGCGACAATTCGAGATTCTCGCGCATCGGGAATTGCACGTTCTCGCGCACGGTGAGCGAGGAGAACAGCGCGCCTTGCTGAAACAGAATCCCCCAGCGGCGTTCGAGCGCGCGCCGCTCGGTTTCAGTCGCCTTGGCGAGGTCGACGCCGAGCACCTCGATCGAACCCTCGCGGCGGGGCAAAAGCCCGATGATCGTGCGGAGCAGCACCGATTTGCCCGCGCCCGAAGCGCCGACGACGCCCAGGATCTCGGCGGCCCGCACATCGAGGGACAGATGGTCGAGAACGATCTGATCGCCGAAGCCGACGACGAGGTCGCGTACCTTGATGACCGGATCCGTCGCCATAGGTCACATCCCGATCGAGGCGAAGAAGATGGCGAACAGGCCGTCGAGCACGATCACGAGGAAGATCGACTGAACCACCGAGGCCGTGGTGCGAAGACCGAGGGATTCGGCGCTGCCCTTCACGCGGAGACCCTCGGCACAGGCCACCACCCCGATGACGAGGCCCATGAACGGCGCCTTGATCATGCCCACCTTGAAATGGGTCAGCGAAATCGCTTCGGTCAGGCGCGAGAGGTAGATGTCGGGGCTGATGCCGCCATAAAGCCAGGCGACGAGGCCGCCGCCGTAGAGCGCGGCCATGCAGCCGAGGAAGGTCAGCACGGGCAGCGCGACGATGAGCACGAAGATGCGCGGCAGGATGAGAACTTCGACCGGATCGAAACCCATGGTGCGAAGCGCGTCGATCTCCTCGCGCATCTTCATCGAGCCGAGCTCGGCGGTGTAGGAGCTGCCCGAACGGCCGGCGACCATGATCGCCACGATCAGCACGCCGATCTCGCGCAGCACGAGGATGCCGACGAGATCGACCGAATAGAGCTCGGCGCCGAATTTGCTGAAATGGAAAATGCCCTGCTGCGAGATGATCCCGCCGATCAGGAAGGTGATAAGCAGGATGATGGGAACGGCCTGCCAGGCGACGCGGTCGAACTGGTTGACGGTCGAGGTGAGCCGGTAATCGCGCGGGCGGGCGATCACGCGCAGCGCCGCGACGCCGACCGCGCCCAGCATGTCGGCGAACAGCATCAGATC
>DATEMT010000113.1:0-3756 GCA_035275445.1 Methyloceanibacter sp.
AAGAACGGCGCCGCCGCTTTCGTCAGGATCGTGACGGCGGACGGGTTCGGCCACGCTCGCCTGCGGCGGGTCAAGGCCGATCTTCTCTTCGCCAATCTGCTCGAAGGCGCGCTCTACGCCCTTGCGCCACAATTGGCCCGACATGTCGCGCCGGGCGGAATCGCCGTACTCTCCGGCCTCACTGAAACCCAGGCGCGAGCGATCGAAGCGCGCACCAGGGCGCATGGTTTCGTCCTAAAAAAGCGAATCATTCTCGAAGGATGGACCACTCTCGTCATCGCCCGCGTCAACGCGCGCCGGGTCGAAGATTGATCGGGCCCGCCTTTTCCGCGTACAAGGGCAAGCCATGTTTCAACTGTTCGACGATGTCAGTTCGCCCGGGGCGAGCGCCGACCGGATCAAGGCCCTCCAGGGCGAGTTGAAATCGCGGAAGCTCAAGGGCTTTCTCGTCCCGCACAGCGACGAGCACCAGAACGAATACCTCGCCCCCCAGTTCGAGCGCCTCGCCTGGCTCACGGGCTTTACCGGATCGGCCGGGACTGCGGTCGTGCTCGAACACGACGCGGCGCTGTTCGTCGACGGGCGCTACATCCTCCAGGCGCGCGCTCAGACCGAGCCTACGCTGTTCGAGGTGCTGCAAACGCCCGAGGCCAAGGCGTCGAACTGGATCGCCGAGAAGCTCGGCAGAAACGGCTCGGTCGGCTACGACCCGTCGCTGCACACCGTCAAGGAAATCGATCGGCTGACCGAGACGCTCGCCAAGTCGGGCGTCAAGCTCGTCGCGGTCGAGACCAATCTGATCGATGCCATCTGGCAAGACCGGCCGAAGCCGGCAGCAACCGCGGTCGTTCCCCACGGCATCGAATATGCCGGGCGCTCGGCGCAGGACAAGATCCGCGACGTGCAGGCGGCGCTCGCGGCCGAGAAGACCGACGCCGTCCTCCTCACGCTGCTCGATTCCATCGCCTGGCTGTTCAATATCAGGGGCGGCGACATCAAGCACACGCCGGTCGCGCTCGCCTTCGCCATCGTGCCGGCGAGCGGGCGGCCGACGCTCTTCATCGATCTGGCCAAGATCGGCGACAACGTGAAGGGTGAGATTCGCGAAACGGCCGATCTCGCCGAGCCGGCCGCTCTCTCTGAGCGTCTGAAAACGCTCGGCGAAGCGCAGGCCCGCATCAGGCTCGATCCGGAAACGGCGGCGATGCGGTTCGCGCAGGCGCTGAAGGCGGCCGGCGCGCAGATCGTGCCGGGTCAGGACCCGTGCATCCTGCCCAAGGCGATCAAGAACGCGACCGAAATCGCGGGCGCGCGCACCGCCCATCTCAGGGACGGCGTCGCCATGGTGCGGTTCCTCGCCTGGCTCGACGAGGTCGCCGTGCCCGGCAAGATCGACGAGGTCGCCGCGGCGATAAAGCTCGAAGATTGCCGGCGCGAGTCCGGCCAGCTCAAGGACATCAGCTTCGACACGATCTCGGCCGCGGGCGCCAACGGGGCGATCGTGCATTACCGGCCAACCACGAAATCGAAACGCGTGCTCGAAGCCGGCTCGCTCTATCTGATCGACTCGGGCGCGCAATATCGCGAGGCCACGACCGACGTGACGCGCACCATCGCCGTCGGCACGCCCAACGCGGAGATGCGCCTTCATTACGGGCTGGTGCTGAAGGCCCATATCGCCATCGCCACGGCGCGCTTCCCCAAGGGCACACGCGGCCAGGATCTCGACCCCTTCGCGCGGCGGCCGCTATGGGAGGCGGGTCTCGATTTCGACCATGGCACCGGCCACGGCATCGGCAGCTATCTGTCGGTGCATGAAGGGCCGCAGCGCCTGTCGCGGCTCGGCACCGCCGAGCTCGCGCCCGGCATGATCCTGTCGAACGAGCCGGGCTATTACCGCGAAGGGCATTACGGCATCCGGCTGGAAAATCTCGTGCTGGTCACGCCGCTCGAGACGATTGCGGGCGGCACGCGCGAGATGATGGGGTTCGAGACGCTCACGCTCGTCCCCTTCGACCGCCGCCTCATCGATCCGAAGCAGCTTCTGCCGTGGGAACTCGCCTGGCTCAACGCCTACCACTCCCGCGTGAGGCGCGAGATCGAGCCGATCCTGCTCAGCGACGACAGGGCTTGGCTCCGCCACGCCACCGCGCCGATCGGCTGAGGCAAGCACCTTCTACCTATTCTCACCCTGAGGAGGGCGTGGAACGCGCCCATTTCGCGCAAATCCCGTCTCCCCCTCGTGGGAGAGGGTGCCCGCCATTAGCCCGAAGGGCTAAGGCGGGCGGGTGAGGGGGGTTCATTTCTTCGACGCCGCTTCGCGGCTTACCCCTCACCGCGAGCGCGACAATGCGCTCGCCTGCTCTCCCACAAGGGGAGAGCAGGAAAAACGCCGCGCGCCGTCAATCGATCAGCGCGAGCCATTCCTCCTCGGTGAGGACGGCGATGCCGAGGGCGTTCGCCTCTTTCAGCTTCGAGCCCGCGCCGGGACCAGCCACCACATAGTCGGTCTTCTTCGAGACGGAGCCCGCGACTTTTGCGCCGCGCCGCTCGGCGCTGGCCTTGGCCTCAGAGCGCGTCATCTTCTCGAGGGTGCCGGTGAACACCACGGTCTTGCCCGAGACGGGTGAGGCGTGATCGATCGCTTCGAGCGGCTCGGGGCTTACTTCCTTCAAGAGCTCGGCGACGACGCTCACATTGTGCGGCTCGGCGAAGAAATCGGCGATCGCGGCGGCAACCGTCGGGCCGATGCCCTCGATGCTGTTGAGCTCGGCCATGGCCTCGCCGTCGCGGTCGGCCGCGGCGGCGCGCATCGCCTTGAGGAAGGTCGCCGCCGTGCCGTAGTTTCGGGCGAGCAGCCGCGCGGTGGTCTCGCCCACATGGGGAATGCCGAGCGCGAAGATGAATCGGTCGATCCTGATGGCGCGGCGTGCCTCGATGGCGTCGAACAGCTTCACCGCCGAGGTCTCGCCCCACCCCTCGCGTTCGGCAAGCTTGCTGCTTGCCCGCTTGTCGCGCGCGCGCAGGGTGAAGATATCGGGCGGCGACTGGATCAGGCCGTCGTCGTAGAAGGCCTTGATGTGCTTCTCTCCCAGCCCCTCGATGTCGAAGGCGTTGCGCGAGACGAAATGCTTGAGCCGCTCGACCCTCTGCGCCGGGCAGATCAGCCCGCCGGTGCAGCGCCTGACCACGTCCTCCTTGCCGGTATTGGGATTGATCTCGCGCGAGGCATGGCTGCCGCAAGCCGGACAGACGGTGGGAAAGACGAATCGTTTCGCGCCCTTGGGCCGCTTGTCTTGAACCACGCCGAGAATCTGGGGGATGACGTCGCCAGCGCGCTGCACGATGACCATGTCGCCGATGCGGACGTCCTTCCGTGCGATCTCATCCTCGTTGTGCAGCGTGGCGTTCTGCACCACGACGCCGCCGACGGTGACCGGCTCGAGCTTGGCGACCGGGGTTAGCGCCCCGGTGCGGCCGACCTGAATGTCGATGCCCAGCAGGATCGTGGTCGCCTGCGCGGCGGGAAATTTGTGGGCGAGCGCCCAGCGCGGCGTCCGCGTGCGGAAGCCGAGGCGCTGCTGGAGGTCGAAGCGGTTGATCTTGTAGACCACGCCGTCGATGTCGTAGCCGAGACCGGCGCGGCTCTCCTCGATCTGCCGGTAGGTCTCGAGCATCTCCGCCACGTTGCCGGCGAGCCGCATCAGCGGATTGACCGGGAAGCCCCAGGCGCTCATGGCCTGGTAGAACCCCCAT
>DATEMT010000114.1:0-3083 GCA_035275445.1 Methyloceanibacter sp.
CGCCGGCGGCGCCGCCCACCTCCCCGGCATGACCGCCTCGATGACCGAACTCCCGGTGCTCGGCGTTCCGATCGAGAGCCGCGCGCTCAAGGGCCTCGACAGTCTTCTCTCGATCGCGCAGATGCCGGCGGGCGTGCCGGTTGGCACGCTTGCCATCGGCGCGGCCGGCGCCACCAACGCCGGCTTGCTCGCGGCGCAAATCCTGGCGCTCGGCGATCGGCGCCTCGCCGCCCGGGTCATGGCCTGGCGCGCCGCGCAAACCGATTCCATTGCCGAGACGGTTGAGGATAATGCCTGACAGTCCGCTGCCGCCCGGCAGCACGATCGGCATCCTCGGCGGCGGCCAGCTCGGCCGCATGCTGGCCATGGCAGCGGCGCGTCTCGGCCTCAAGACCCATATCTTTTCCGACGAAGCGGGCGCACCCGCTTTCGACGTCGCCGCGCTGCGATCGGTCGGTTCGTATGACGACGGCGACGCCATCGCGCGGTTTGCGGGCAGCGTCGACGTGGTGACCTGCGAGTTCGAGAACGTGCCCGCGGCGACGCTCGAAGCCGCGTCGCGCATGGTGTCGGTCTTTCCTCCGGCCAATGCGTTTGCCGTGGCCCAGGACCGTCGCAGCGAGAAGGACTTCGTAACGGCGCTCGGCATTCCGGTTGCGCCCTACGCCGCGGTCGATTCGCTCGACGATCTCGTGAACGCACTCCCGCGCGTCGGCCTCCCTGCCCTCATCAAGACGCGACGCCTCGGGTATGACGGCAAGGGGCAAGTCCCGATCCGCTCCGCGGCCGACGCCGCCGAAGCGCTCGCAAGCCTCGGCAAGGTGCCTGCGTTGGTCGAAGGCATGGTGCCGTTCGAGCGCGAGATTTCGGTGATCGCGGTCCGCGGACAGGACGGCGAGATGCGATTCTACGATGCGGTCGAGAATGTGCACCAGGGCGGCATCCTCGCCACGAGCCGGGTGCCTGCCGGTATTGCCCCGGCAATGAGCGTCGAGGCCAAGACCGTCGCGGGCAAGATCGCCGAAGCCCTTGCCTATGTCGGGGTGCTCTGCGTCGAGATGTTCGCCCGGGGCGACGAACGGCCGGATCTCCTCGTCAACGAATTCGCGCCGCGGGTGCACAATTCGGGGCACTGGACGCTCGATGCCTGCCTCATCAGCCAGTTCGAGAACCATATCCGTGCGATCGCAGGCTGGCCGCTCGGCGAGACCGCGCGCCACAGCGACGCGGTGATGACCAACCTGATCGGCGCCGACATCGAGACCTGGCGCGAGGCTGCCGCCGAGCCCGACATGGCCGTCCATCTCTACGGCAAGACGGAAGCGCGCAAGGGCCGCAAGATGGGCCACGTCACGCGGCTCTACCCCAAGAGTTGAAGCTTCCCCGTCTGGACAAGCCACCGCCCTTCTGTTAGAGCACGTGCCGGATGCGGGACCCTGACCGGTCGCGGCCGGGGCTTAATTGGCCTCCCGCTCCCACCCCGACAGCATTTGGCCAAGCGGAGAGAGAGAAGCTCGTGCAAGTCGTCGTTCGCGATAACAATGTCGATCAGGCCTTGAGGGCCTTGAAGAAAAAGATGCAGCGCGAAGGCATCTTCCGCGAGATGAAGCTCCGCAACTACTACGAAAAGCCGTCCGAGAAGCGCGCCCGCGAGAAGGCCGAGGCCATCCGCCGCGCGCGCAAGCTTGCCCGCAAGAAGGCCCAGCGCGAGGGCGGCGGAGGCAGCGGCCCGGCGCCCAAGCCGCGCGGTCCGCGCCGCTAGCACCAAGTCGATTGATACGAGATGCCGTCATGGCCGGGCCCTGCCCGGCCATTGGTTTTTCGAGCGCTAGCGGGCCTCGGTGCTCGCCGCCGCCGCGATCTCGACCCGGCGCCCGCCTCTTGCCCTGACCTTGACGGCAGGGACAGGAACAGGCACTGGCACGGGACGGAGCGCATCGAGAAAGCCGCGCACGCGCTGCCACGCGCCGCGGTCGAACAGGTCGTTATGGCCGGCCTGCGGCACGACCGCCATCGTCTTCGGCTCGCTCGCGGCGTGGAATACGCGCCGAGCCAAGTCGAGCGGAATGATCGTGTCGCGCCCGCCATGAATGACGAGGAGCGGCGCTTTGACCGCGCCGATCCGCTCGATGGTGCGGTACTGGTCGGCCATGATCAGGCTGAGCGGGAATCCCTTCCACATCAGTCGTCCGACATCGACGATCGAGGTGAACGACGCTTCGAGCACGAGCGCCTCGACATGGCGCTGGAGCGACAATCGCGTCGCGACCGCGGTGCCGAGCGACTCGCCGTAGGCGACGATATCGTGCGGAGCGACGCCGAGCCCGCGCAAGGTGTCGTAGGCGCTGACGGCGTCGGCCGCGATCCTCGCCTCGGTCGGCCGCCCCTCGGAGCCGCCATAGCGGCGATAGTTGAGCATGAACACGCCGTAACCGTCGGCGGCGATCGTCTTGATCTTGCCGGCGCGGCTGGCGGCGTTGCCGCTATTGCCGGTGAAGTAGAGCAGCGTCGGATTCGCATCGCGC
This sequence comes from Methyloceanibacter sp., assembly GCA_035275445.1. Taxonomy (GTDB): domain Bacteria; phylum Pseudomonadota; class Alphaproteobacteria; order Rhizobiales; family Methyloligellaceae; genus Methyloceanibacter. Next base: position 2,526 of record DATEMT010000114.1, read on the forward strand.
GCCGGGCGGTACCAGGCGATGAGCTTGGTGCCGTCGGCGGCCTTGAACATTACTTCCTCGACGCCCTGAAGTCCGGCCTCCTTGGGATCGACGCGGGTGCGGTCGGGCAGATAGACGAAATAGCGGTGCAGCAATCTCCCGATGACGACGATCAGCGCGAAAATACCAGCGAGCGCGAGCACGAGATTCAGCATGGTTCAAACAATACCTTTCGACAATGACAGTGTAATGCAGGTTTGCCGGAACTGGCCGCGGCGCTTTTCGATGCGTTCCATCATGAAACCGGAGGGCGGAAATCGCCACCCTCTTAGAGGTCGCATGCTTAAGAAAGGTTCACGATCGCGGCGGTTCCATAGGGTTTTTGGAGGGGGATTTGCTGGCGGCCCAACGCCGCACGCGTGAGCGCTCTAGGGGTGGAATCGAGCCGCAATTGGGCGATTCTGAGATTTATTGCGGCGATGACGCGCATGTCCCGGTTTACAAGGACTTGGCGATTTCCTCGGTCATCTTCTTCGCGTCGCCGAGCACCATCATGGTGTTGTCGCGATAGAACAGCGG
>DATEMT010000115.1:0-3202 GCA_035275445.1 Methyloceanibacter sp.
CAATCGCGCCCTCTACATGGACGAGACGAGCTTTGCGAAGGGCAACGGTTTCGGCCGTCTGCGCGATGATCTCGAGGTCATGGCGACCGCGCTCACGGCCGGCATTTCCGGCCTTGCCGTCCCGCGCGCCGCGGCCGAATAAGGCCCTATCACACAAAAAAAAGGGGCCGCTCGCGTGAGCGAACGGCCCAAGTCTAGGGAGGAAACGCCCAAGGAGGGCAGCGGGATAGCCTGGAGAGCTATACCGCATTGCAACAATATGTCATTGCGGCGCACAAAGTGCAAGGTTCTCGTGGGGTTCTGAGCGGCATTTGCGAAACAGTGGTGCGTCTTGGCAACGGTCTGCTCGCGCCTCGGCGTTAGGCCTCGCCACGCAAACCCGGAATCCTTGACTCGCAAGGCAAAATTGCCTCAACCCTCTGCCGTGGCCGCAACCGACGATCCCGAATTTCAGTCTCTTCTTGCCACCGCGCACGCGCTGGCCGACCGTGCCGGCGCGGTCATATTGCCGCATTTCCGCACAGAACAGGCCGTTGACCATAAAGGGGGCGGTCTTTTCGACCCGGTCACGGCCGCCGACCGCAATGCCGAAGCCGCGATCCGCGAGGAGATCGCCGAGGCGTTTCCCGCGCACGGCATCCTGGGCGAGGAGTTCGGCGCCACCGCCAGCAAGTCCGAGTATTGCTGGGTCATCGATCCGATCGACGGCACCCGTTCCTTCATTCTCGGCCTGCCGCTCTGGGGGACGCTGATCGGATTGACGCGCGCCGGCGCGCCCCTGCTCGGCATGATGGATCAGCCTTTCACCGGCGAACGCTTCTGGAGCGGCGAGAGGGAAGCCTTCTTCCGCCGCGACGGCACCACCAAGACGATCCGCACGCGCGCTTGCGCCGATCTCGCTCAAGCGCTCCTTGCCACGACCAGCACCGACTACTTCAAGCCGGACGAGCATGAGCGCTTCGCCGCTCTCACCGACGCGGTGCGCCTGCGGCGCTTCGGCGGCGATTGCTACAATTACTGCCTGCTGGCGATGGGGCATATCGACCTCGTGGCCGAGGCCGGCCTCCAGCCCTTCGACATTCTTCCTTTGATCCCGATCGTCGAGCGTGCCGGCGGCGTGGTCACGAGTTGGGACGGCGGCGATCCGCGCGCCGGCGGGCGTATTCTTGCCGCGGGCGACAAGCGCCTGCATGAAGCGGCGGTCGCGCTGCTGTCGGGCTAGCTCGCTTTGCTCAGCGCCGTATCGCGGACAAAGGCGTCGAACGCCGCCCAGAACTGTTCGCGAATGCTGTCGCGCTCCTGCAAGATCTCGTGGCGCGAGCCGCGGAGCACGATCTGCGCGCCGGCCCGCAAGCGAAACGAGAGATCCTCGATCGCCTTGATCGACACGACTTGATCGTCGCCGGCGGCAAGCATGAGAACCGGAACCCGGACGCGGGGCGGGAATTTTTCGCCGCCGACAAGCTCGACCGTGTCGAGCGCGGCCTTGAGCCAGCCGATGGTCGGCGATTCGACGGCGAGTTGCGGCGCGGCGTCGAGCACCGACACATTGCGCAAGAACCGCTCGCGGTCCGAGGTGAGGCGGTTGCCTTCGAAGGGAGGATCCTGCCGGTGCTTGATCCCGTCGCTCGGTACCGTCCGCTTGCCGAAGCCTAGCATGGTGGCCGCGTCGGCGATCTGGCCGCACAGCCTGTTCGAGAACGGCAGTTCCGCGATGCGCAACATCGGCGAGACCATGACCATGCGGCTGAACCAGCACCCGCGCTTGGTCGAGGCCCTGAACAGCACCATGTTGCCCATCGAGTGGCCGAGCGCGTAGTAGGGCGCCGGACAATCCGGCAGCACGACCGCCTTCATGAAGTGGTTGAGGTCTTCTTCGTACTCGGCGAAGTCGTGGATGTGACCCTTGCGCGGGTCGCGGGTGAGCCGGGTCGAACCGCCCTGCCCGCGCCAATCGAAGATCGCCACGGCAAAGCCGCGACGGCGGAGTTCGCCCACGACCTCGAAATATTTCTCGATGAATTCGGCGCGGCCCTGGAAGATGCAGACCGTGCCGCGGCGCGTGCGCAGCGCCGACTGCCAGCTCGCATAGCGCAGGCGTACGCCCTTGCGCGGCTCGATATAGCCGGTCGAGGCCCCGATCGGGATCGGGTTCTTGGGCGTGGCGATCAGATTCATCGCGAGTTGGCCTCTGCAAGCGCGAAGCGCTTCTTATAGCAGCGAAGCGGGAGCGCGCCACGCTCTTCGGGAGCGCGCGCGAGGGACCGTGACAGGGCGCCGCGGGGGAACTGATTTCACCTTTATATTCATAAGCCTAGGCCTCTTGACGCGCTTGCTTGCCGCACCCATATGCGAAAGCGCGCGAAGGCCAAAACGGCTTCCCGCAATCCGCCCGGCTTGAACGATTTCCAGCGGGCACCAATCCATATCGCTTCACAAGGAGGATGTGTCATGAGGCACTTCGATCTTACCCCACTTTATCGCTCCACCATCGGCTTCGACCGGCTCGGCTCGCTGCTCGATACGCTCACCAGTTTCGACGGCGAGGCCCCGAGCTACCCGCCTTACAATATCGAGCGCGTCGGCGAGACCGAGTATCGCATCAGCATGGCCGTCGCGGGCTTCGGCGAGAGCGACCTCGCCATAGAGGTGAAGGAGAACACCCTTTCCATTCGCGGCGACAAGCGCGCCGAGCATGAGGACACCACCTTCCTCCATCGCGGCATCGCCTCGCGAAGCTTCGAGCGCCGGTTCCAGCTCGCCGACCACGTCGTGGTCAAGGGTGCCGTCATGGAGAATGGCTTGCTGCATGTCGATCTCGTGCGCGAGCTGCCCGAGGCCATGAAGCCGCGCACCATCCCGATCGCCACCAAGACCGACAAGGCCGAGCAGCCGAAGGTCATCGACAGCAAGGCGGCGTAACGCGACAGGCTAAGAACCGTAACGAGGCTGAAACAAGAAGGGCGCCTCTCCCCGGAGGGGCGCCCTTTCGCTTGGCGGGCGCCCGGGCTCCCCGTTACCCCTTGCGAATCGCGCGGCCACGCCGGAACCCGCGGCGGGTGCTGTTGGTTGGCTCGGCGGGTAAGCCGGGATGGCCCGCGATCGCGGCAATCGAAGCACCGCCAGCACGAAGCTCCGCCATAGGGTGGAGCGCTGCCGGGACGGGCCTGACACGGTGAATCCTTCTTGTGCGGGTCTTGTA
>DATEMT010000116.1:0-7566 GCA_035275445.1 Methyloceanibacter sp.
GAAATATCTAGAATTGAGAGCGAAAGCCTCGCTGTAGTCGGCGATGGCGCGGTCGATCTCTCCCTTCTTCTCAAAAGCGATGCCCCGGAAGTAGAGATGGCTGGCATAGTTGGGATTGATCGCGACAGCCTTGGTGAAGTCTTCGATGGCGCGGTCAAGCTCACCCTTGTCCATATAGGCCACGCCCCGCTGGATATGGGCTTTGATGTGCTCAGGACTTAGCCCGATGGCCTTGCTGTAGTCGGCGATGGCGCGGTCGAAGTCTCCCTTTTCTTCATAGATGTCGCCTCGGGAGACATAAAGACCAGAATCCTTCGGATAAAACGGGATGGCCTCGCTGAGGTCAGCGATGGCGCGGTCGAGCTCTCCCTTCTGTCCGTAAGCGCGGCCGCGGAAGTAGTAGCTGTCCCCGGTCTTAGGATCGAGACCCAAAGCCTGAGTCAGGTCGGTGATAGCGCGGTCGTAATCTCCTGCCTCATAATACGCAATGCCCCGGCCCTCGTAGGCTTTGGCGAACGTAGGATCGAGGACGATGAGCCTCGTACATGCGCCGATTCTCAGCGTCGCATTGCTGCCTGGTAGTGTGCAGAGCTCTTGATCGCCGGCCTCGGCCGCGACCGTGCCAAACAGCGTGACAAGAGCAAGAACAAGAGCCCGTACCATCTCCATCTCCATCTTGCGCCGTCGGCATGGCAGCGTCGAGGCTCAGGAGCGCCACGAACGGCGCGAGCGCGTTTATCGCGACGAGTAGTCCCGACAATTTTACCAACTAAGGCCGCGCGGCGATCGGGAAATCGAAGATCGTGTCGGGATAGGGCTCGGGCTCGAAGGTAAAGTGCCACCATTCGAGGGGATAGTTCTTGAAGCCGCGCGCTCGCATGGCGTCAAGCAGTGTGGAACGATGATCCTGCTGGTCCCGGCTAAGACCGGGCGCTGCCGTGTTGGCCAGGGCATCGAAGCAGTCGAAGCTCGTGCCCATGTCGAGACTGCCGTCGGATGCGGGCCCTTCCTGGGGCGCCGTGCAGGGAAGAGCGGCGCCGTTCGCTAGGGGCGAACCTGCCGTCGCGTCGGCTATCGGTACAAGGGTGAGATCGAGCGTCGCGCCGCGCGAATGGCCCGACCGCGTGGCGATATAATCGGGGAACAACGCCGATTTCGGCAGATTGGGATAGTAGGCCGCCTTCGCGGCAGGATCGTCCGCATCCTTCGCCCATGCGACGAAGGCCGCGACCGCGCGGGCCGGGCGATAGCAGTCGTAAACCTTGAGCGCGAGGCCCTTGGCGCGAAGGTCGCCTTGAACCGCGGCGAGGGCTTCTGCCGCCGGCCGCAGCAACACGCATTCCGGCGCATCGTACCCGGGCACGGGTTGCCCGGTGAAATTGTCGCGTCCGGCGTAACGCATGTCCTGAAGGATGGTCGGGTCGATGTCGCGGAGATAGACGAAGTCCTTGGGCATCTCCGTGGCGAAGGCGGGCGTAGAGGCCGACGACAGCGCGGCTCCCAGTCCAAAACAAGCCAAGGCGAGGCGTGCGCGCATCGAGAGTCACCTCACTTTGTCATGCCCGGACGAGCCGCAACGGATTTCATTGCCGGGTCAGGCCGGCAATGACGAATGTGGGAGCAAGTTTGATCGGAATCCCAAAAAAAAGCTCCCCGCCGGGGAGGCGGGGAGTGGAGAGTTTTGGGGGACTGACATGACTGGCCTCGGCCAGTCGGTGTCGGACCATTAGCAGGGAACTACCGGCGTTCTTGCGTTAGTGGCGGCTGAAGCTACCGGCGTTGCTCCATTCGCTGCCCCAACAACGCGGGGCTACCGCAAGCTCGGAAGGCTTGTTTACAGCAACGAATTGTTAATCACAAGCGAAACCGACGTGACATAAGGGCAACAGTCAATCGGAATTGCCGGGAGCCAAAGTGGTTTTTTTGGCCGATTGGGCCAAGACCGGCCCACCAGCCTGCACGGCCAAAGGCCGCAGGGGCCAAAACCGGCAAGACCCATGCTTTAGCCCCGGTGCGATGACATTGTGCCTCAATTCAACTCGAATCGGCTATTTTGCGCCTCATGACCGATATCGACGCGCCGATGCGCTACGCCGCGCCCGCAGCCGACCGTAGCGAACGCGACGGCAGCGTGGGTCTGGTCGTGCTGCTCGCGCTTGCGCTCGCGATCGGCGCGGTCGGCCTTGCCGTTATATCGCGCGAGATGGCCGAGCCCTTCGTGCTCGCGGTCCTCGCCGGCCTTGCCGTGATCGGGGTGTTCTGTCTGTTCGCCGGCGCCGTCGGCATCCTCCATTTCGGCGGCCGTCAGGCGCGCAACGACGTGACCAAGGCCTTCGTCGACAATCTGCCGCAAGGCGCGCTGATCGCCGATAGCGCCGGCCGCGTGCTCTACGCCAACGAGGCCTATCGCGACTTGCTTGGCCTCGATGCCGAGGCGACGACGGTGCCCGCGCCCGATCGCGCTTTCGCCGGCAACCCCAACCTTGCCGAGACGATCTTCCGGCTCGCGCGCGCCGCCCAGCAAGGCCGCACGTTCAAGGAAGAGTTCCGCCTGCCGCCGGCGGGCGAGGAGGAGGAAGACGCCGGCGTTTCGCCGCGCTGGTTCCGCATCGCGGTCCAGCCGATGCCGGCCGATCCGAGTTCGGGCCGCAAGGGCGGTCTCGTCGTGTGGCAGGTTGACGAGATCACGCTCGAGCGCGCGCGCGCCGAGGCAAGCTTCGCCAAGGTGCAGGCGGCGATCGCCTATCTCGACAGCGCCCCGGCCGGTTTCTTCACCGCCGATGCCGACGGCAATATCGACTACCTCAACGCCACGCTCGCGCAATGGCTCGGGCTCGACCTGTCGGAAGTCGCAGGGCGGCCGCTCAAGCTCGGAGCAATCATGTCGCAAGACAACGCCGCGTTGATCGCACCGAAGCCGGGCGCTCCGGCCCAAGGCGCGACGCGGCGCTTCGACATCGACTTGGTCAAGGCTGACGGCACCAGCCTGCCGGCGCGCATCCTGCATCGCCTGCCGCGGGGCGGCGCCGCGGGGCGGCTCGCGCACGCGCTCGTGCTCAATCGCGCGCCGGGAGAACTCGAGGAGGCCGGCGCCGCCGAGCTCAGATTCGCGCGGCTGTTCCATGCCGCCCCCATCGCCATCGCCACGGTCGGTCGCGACGGCTTCGTCAGCGCGACTAACGCCGCCTTCATGCGCCTCTTCGCCGCGTCCTTCGAGGAGGGCCGCAAGCTCGCCCTCGACAGCCTGGTCGATGTCGACAGCCGCTCGGCGCTGCGCCGCGCGCTCGAATCGGCTCTCGCCCGCCAAGGCCTGATCGAACCGGTGGACATTGCGTTTGCCGGCGCACGGGAGCGGAGCGGCCGTATCTATCTCAGCCCGATCGAAGGCAGCGAAGGCCACGACGAGGCGGCCATCGCCTATGCCATCGACACGACCGAGCAGCGCGCGCTCGAAATGCAGATCGCGCAGGGGCAGAAGATGCAGGCGGTGGGCCAGCTTGCCGGCGGCATCGCCCACGACTTCAACAACATGCTGACGGCGATCATCGGTTTCTCCGATTTCCTCCTGATGAATCACCGCCCGACCGATCCGGCCTTCCAGGACATCATCAACATCAAGCAGAACGCGAACCGGGCCGCGGGCCTCGTGCGCCAGCTCTTGGCCTTCTCGCGCCAGCAGACCTTGCGCCCGCAAGTGCTTCAGCTCGGCGACGTGCTGTCGGAGCTTTCGATCCTGCTCGGCCGTCTGCTCAACGAGAATATCGAGCTCACGCTCGACCAGGCGAGCGAGCTCTGGCCGGTGAAGGCCGATCTGCATCAGTTCGAGCAGGTGATCATCAATCTCGCCGTGAACGCCCGCGACGCCATGCCCGACGGCGGCAAGCTCGTCATCCGCACCGCCAATGTCGGCGAGGGCGAAACCCGCGCGCTTACCCCTCGGCAATTGCCGCCAGGCGATTACGTGCTGATCCAGGTGATCGACACCGGCACCGGCATGAGCGATGAGGTGCGCGAGAAGATCTTCGAGCCGTTCTTCTCGACCAAGGAGGTCGGCCGCGGCACCGGACTCGGCCTCTCCACCGTCTACGGCATCGTCAAGCAGACCGGCGGCTATGTCTTCGCCGACAGCGCCATGGGCCGGGGCACGACCATGAGCGTGTACCTGCCGCGCTATATCGCGACCGCCTCGGAGATCGAGGCCGAGAAGGTCGAGCGCCCGGTCGAGAAGCCGAAGGACTTGACCGGGCGCGGCACCGTGCTCCTCGTCGAGGACGAGGATGCCGTCAGGAGCTTCGCCGTGCGCGCGCTCGCCCAGCGCGGCTATCGCGTGCTCGAAGCCACGACCGGCACCGAGGCGCTCGAACTCTTCAAGAGCCATCATGGCGACGTCGATCTCGTGGTGAGCGACGTGGTGATGCCGGAGATGGACGGGCCGACGCTCTGCGAGGCGCTTCGCCGCGAGCGTCCCGACCTCAAGGTCATCTTCATCTCCGGCTATGCCGAGGACGCCTTCCGCCAGCACTTGGCCGAGAACGAAGACTTTATGTTCCTGCAGAAGCCGTTCGACCTGAAGCAGCTTGCCGCGGCGGTCAAGGCCGCGCTCGAAGCCTGAGCATAGTTCGGCCGCCTCCAAAGGACTTCACATCGCCACAGAACGCGTCTACACGCGGGGCCAGTCCTCGCGCTCTGGGAGTTGTCGCGTGCCCGATTACGAAGTCATGCTGCCGGAAGAAGAAGGCAAGGCGACGCGCCGCCGCCGCGCCAAACCGCGCATGCCCTCGCTCACCATCGAGCGCTACGGCGGACGGCTGATCTATTTCTGGTTCGGCATGCGCTTCGGCGCGCTGATGAAGCTGTTCCATCGCGGCCGCTACAGCTTCACGCTGAACTGCATCCCCGACGCGCTCGCGCTCTTCCTGTGGGTGCCGTGGAACTCCGTGCTCTACTGGATCTCCGAAGCGAAATATCGAAAGCGCGCCGAAGCGCTTCCGCTCGATCAACCGCCGATCTTCGTCATCGGCCATTGGCGCACCGGCACGACCTTCCTGCACGATCTCTTCTCGGTCGATCCCAATCTCGCTTACCCCACGACCTATGAGTGCTTCTTCCCGCACCATTTCCTGCTCAGCGAAGGCCGTCTCGACAACGTCATGAAGGTGCTTCTGCCGAAGAAGCGCCCGCAGGACGATGTGCCCGTCGGCTTCGACCGGCCGCAGGAAGAAGAGTTCGGCATGATGATGCTGGGCCAGGGGACGCCCTATTTCACCCATGCCTGGCCGCGGCGGGGCCCAGCCGACAGCGACTATCTCGACTTCAAGGGCGTGCCCGAGGCCGAGAAGAAAAAATGGTGGGACGCCTATATGTGGTTCTACCGGCGGCTCGCTCTGAAGCACGGCAAGCGTCTGGTGATGAAGACGCCGGCGAACGCCGCGCGGCTCAAATACCTCACCAAGCTCTTTCCCGACGCGCGCTACGTCTATCTCGCGCGGAACCCGCTCAACGTCTTTCCCTCCACCGTGAAGCTCTGGCGCGCGCTCTATTCGGTGCAAGGGTTGCACAATCCGCCGCGTCTCGATCCCTGGCTCGACGACTACATCCTCGACATGTTCGCGCGGCTGACCGAGGACTATGAAGAGGACAAGCACCTGATCCCCAAGGATCGGCTGGTCGAGATGCGCTACGAGGATTTCGTCAAGGACCCGATCGCGGCAATGCGCGACATCTATCTGCGCCTCGACATTCCCGGTTTCGCTGCCGCCGAGGCGCCGATGCGCGCCTTCATCGCCGAGCGCTCCGAGCACAAAGTCTCGCGCTACGAGATGCCGCCCGCGCTCAAGCGCAAAGTGATCGCGCGGCTCAAGCCCTATATCGACCGCTTCGGCTATCGCGATGCGGCCGATGCCGCCTCGCGCTCGAGCAGCGCAGCGGTAGCGCAAGGATAGAGGCCGCCGCGAGCCCGCTGGCCGCGTCCAAGGCCCCGGCAAAAACCTCCTAGCGATCGCTCCGTTGCCCGACCTTTCGTCATGCCCGGACTTGATCCGGGCATCCATGCCGTTTCATTTCCGCGCGTTGAAGCGTCGATGGAAGGAATTGCCGATCAAGCCCGGCAATGACGGGCGGGGGACTGCCTTATCCACAGGAAAGAACATATTGCGAACAGAGAACAAAACGTGTACAGTTTTTCAGCTCAACTCGCACCTCGCCCGCGACCCAAGCCGAAGCAAAGGCTGAATGGACCTCCCGGGCGAGGGTGCGAGGAGCCCCGGAATTTGCGACTCAGAGCTTCCTTGTGAAATAACGGAGACCGCCCCATGTCGAATGCCGCGCTGCGCCTCGTCGAAGGAAATGAGATGGATCGAGAAAAGGCCCTTGAAGCGGCGATCTCCCAGATCGAGCGCGGCTTCGGCAAGGGCTCGATCATGCGGCTCGGCCAGAACGAGAAGGCGGTCGAAATCGAGGCCGTCTCGACCGGCTCTCTCGGCCTCGACATCGCGCTCGGCATCGGCGGCCTGCCGCGCGGCCGCGTCGTTGAGATTTACGGGCCGGAATCCTCGGGCAAGACCACGCTCGCGCTTCATGTCGTCGCCGAAGCGCAGAAGCGGGGCGGCATTTGCGGCTTCATCGATGCGGAGCACGCGCTCGACACCGTCTATGCCCGCAAGCTCGGCGTCGATCTCGAGCAGCTCCTGATCTCGCAGCCCGACACCGGCGAGCAGGCGCTCGAGATCACCGACACGCTGGTGCGCTCGGGCGCGATCGACGTGCTTGTGGTCGATTCGGTCGCGGCGCTGACGCCAAGGGCCGAGCTCGAAGGCGAGATGGGTGACCAGCTTCCCGGCTTGCAGGCGCGGCTGATGAGCCAGGCCTTGCGCAAGCTCACCGGCTCGATTTCCAAGTCCCGCTGCATGGTGATCTTCATCAACCAGATTCGCATGAAGATCGGCGTGATGTTCGGCAATCCCGAGACCACGAGCGGCGGCAACGCCTTGAAATTCTACGCCTCGGTCCGCCTCGACATTCGCCGCATCGGCGCCATCAAGGAGCGCGAGGAGGTGGTCGGCAACCAGACCCGCGTCAAAGTGGTGAAGAACAAGGTCGCGCCGCCCTTCAAGCAGATCGAGTTCGACATCATGTATGGCGAGGGCATCTCCAAGACCGGCGAACTCGTCGATCTCGGGGTCAAGGCCGGGATCGTGGAGAAGTCGGGCGCCTGGTTCTCCTTCGACAGCGAGCGGATCGGACAGGGGCGCGAGAACGCCAAGGCCTATCTCAAGGAGCATCCCGAGACGGCCGAGAAGATCGAGCGGGCGATCCGGCAGAATGCCGGCCTCATCGCCGGCCGCATCCTCGAAGGCGTGTCGGAGGAAGTCGCCGAGGGCGCGGAGAGCGGTCTTGCCGAGGGCGAGGGCGCGGTTACCCCGCTTGCCGGCGGTGGCGCGCGGCGCGGCCGCCGCGGCTAGTAGCGGCGCTATCGTCCCAGCCTTCGTCATGCCCCGACTTGACCCGGGCTCCACGCCGTTTGGCTGTCGCGCGCATCCGTATTCGTGCCGCGGCGCCGGTGAGGTT
>DATEMT010000117.1:0-8367 GCA_035275445.1 Methyloceanibacter sp.
TGTCGTCGAGCTGATAGGGTTTTTCCTTGCGCAGATCCTCGAGCCACGGCCGGAAATGGCCGAGCTCCGATTTTGACATTGCCGCCTCGAGCTTAGCGTCGTCGAGCCGGTTGAGTTCGAGCGGAAAGAACAGGAGCTTCGAGGAGATGGCGGTGATCTTCTCCTGGATGTCGCCGAAGAATTTTTGCCGCTTGGGGTCCGAGGTGTCGGCGGCGTAGAGCAGGCTGGCATAGGACACGATCCGGCCCATGAGATCGTTCATGGCCTCGAAGGTGCGCACCGCCTCCGCGAGCGCCGCTCCGCCTTTGGCTCCGTCGAGGAGCTTGGCGAGCTTGCCGGCATAGCGGTCCTGCATGGCATTGGCCTCGCGCTCGGCGGTCTTGAGATCGCTCTCGAGCTTGGGCGCGTCCGGCTTCTCGTAGAGATCGGCAAGCTTCCATTCGGGCAGGGCGCCAAGCTTCGCCGCTCCTTCCGCTTTGGCATGGGTCTCGGGTTTTGCCTTGCCTCTGGCGGATGCAGTGGCGGCAAAGGCGGGATACTCCGGCAAGCGGCAGACTTTGAACGGCATCGGTGGCGTGAACCTCGTTAATGCGATGTCTCTAGTGTGGGAAGGATAGAGCGCTGCGGCAAGTTCCAAAGAGCCCGCGAAGTTCGGCCTTTTTGTGCTGGCGCGCGCCGGCCACACCAAAATCGAACCGCGTTAAAGGGGATATTTACCTTCAACTGCTCAAATTTGGCACAAGTTCGGTTCGTAGCGTCCTTTTTGAGTCTTGCGTCATGCCCAAGCGCGTTCTGGTCGTCGACGACGACCCCTCCCAGCGTCACACCCTCGAAGAGACCATCAGGCGGCTCGGCTATCACGTCGCCGGCGCCGATGGCGGCGAGAGTGCGCTCGCAGCGCTCGCCGCCGACAGCGCCGCCGATATCGCCCTCGTACTCCTCGACCTCTTCATGCCGGACGTTGACGGCCCCGCCGTCCTCTCGGCCATGCGCGCCCTTTCCCGCAAGCCTCCCGTCATCGTTCAGGCCGATTCGGGCTCGATCGACGCATGCCTTGCCGCCATGCAGGCAGGAGCCGCCGATTTCATCGTCAAGCCGGTGAGCCCCGAGCGGCTCGAAGTCTCGATCAAGAACGCACTCAGGATCGAGGCTTTGGCCGACGAGCTCGCCCGCATCAAGACCTCGGCCAAGGGCGCGCTCGGCTTTGCCGATTTGATCGCCGGCAGCGAAGCGATGACCCGGGTGCTGGAACTCGGCAAGCGCGCCGCCGATTCGGACCTCCCCGTGCTGATCGAGGGCGAGCCCGGCGTCGGCAAGGAACTCATCGCCCGCGCCATCCACGGCGAGAGCGCCCGGAAGTCGGGGCCGTTCGTCACTGTGAGTTGCAGCGCCACCCCTGAGAACGCCATCGACTTCGCACTGTTCGGCGCCGAGGCGGACACCGGCAAATTGGCCGAAGCCGAGACCGGCACGCTCTTCATCGATGAGATCGGAGACTTGCCGCTCGCCACGCAAGCAAAGCTGCTCGCAGCACTCGAAGCCGGCGACACCGAGGCGAGCGGCGCCAAGCCCAAGCGTGCGACCGGCATTCGGCTGATCGCCGCGACCAACCGCAATCTGATCGATCTCGTCAATGACGGCCGGTTCCGCGAAGACTTGTTTTACCGGCTCAACGTGTTCCCCATCTGGGTGCCGCCGCTCCGCACGCGGCGCGAGGACGTGCCCGAACTCGTCCGCCACTTCATCGCCCGCTTCGCCGCCGAAGAAGGCAAACGCATCGACCATCTCGGCGACGAGGCAGGCGCCATGCTTCAGCGCTACAACTGGCCCGGCAACATCCGCCAGCTCGAGAACGCCGTGTACCGCGCCGTCGTGCTCGCCGATCAGCCGACGCTCACGGTGAACGAATTTCCGCAGATCGCGGCTCATGTCGAGGGCTACGCCGTCACCGTCCCGCCGGCGCCCGCGCCGAAGGCGTCGCTTCCCAGCTTCGAAGGTCCGGCCATGCTCGGCGAAGTGGCCCCGGCCACGATCAACCTGCCGCAGCCGGGCGGCCGGGACGCCATCGGCATCCCGGCCTTGAGCGAGACCGGCGACATTCGTCCGCTCGAGGCAGTCGAAGCCGACATGATCCGGCTCGCCATTGGCCGCTATCGCGGACGGATGACCGAGATCGCAAGAAGGCTCGGGATCGGCCGCTCGACGCTCTACCGCAAGATGCGCGAGATCGGGATCGAGGCGCGGGCGAACTGACGGCGCCTCAAGGGATTGCCGGGCAGTCGTCCCAGCGAAGCGAGAAGAATTGGGGGGAGCACATTATGAGATTTGCTGGTTGCGCTGCGCTTGTCTTGCTCATGGCCGCCGCAATGATCGGGCCGGCATCCGCCGCCGAACCCGGCACGGCCCAAGCGCCGCTCACCCGCACCGAGGCGATCCGCATCGCAATCCAACAGCAGCTTGCGGCCAAGTTCACCAAACCGACCAAGACAAAATTGACCGAGCAAGGCGCGCTCGTCGAGTTCTACGCGGCGCCGGACCAGCAACCGCTCTGGGTCGATGAGAACGGATTGACCGAGCGCGGCAAGGCAGTCATCGCCGAGATCGAGACGGCCGACGACTATGGCTTGCGCGCACGCGACTACGCGCTTCCGGCGCTCGAAACCTTCGATGCCGCGAGCAGCAATGCGGCGGCGTGGCTCGCCGACGCCGAGATCAAGATCGGCTATGCCGTGCTCGACTATGCAAGCGACGCACGCGGCGGAAGGATTGACCCCGAGCGCGTCTCGCCCAATCTCGATCCCACGCTTGCCTTGCCGAACCCCTCCGAAGTGATCGACTCGATCGCCATCCGCGCCGATCCCGCCGCCTACCTCCGAAGCTTTCAACCCGACCATCCGCAATTCGAGGCACTGAGGCAAAAGCTGCTCGAACTTCGCGGCCGCAAATCCGAGACGCCGAAACAAGCGATCGAAATTCCGGACGGGCCCGTGCTCAAACTTGGCGTCGAGCACGAGCAGGTCGCGCTTCTCCGCAAGCGGCTCGACATCGCCGCGCAGAACGCGGACGGAACCCAAGTCAACGCGATGCAATTCGACCAAGACGTCGCCGACGCCGTCAGCCGCTTCCAACGCGCTCACGGCGCTCTCCCCGACGGCGTCGTCGGCCCGGGCACAAGACGGCTTCTCAATGGCGGCCAGACGCCGCACGCGGGGAACCCCGCCCAGGTCAAGGCGATACTGGTCAATATGGAGCGCTGGCGCTGGCTGCCGCGCGACCTCGGCGCGTTCTACGTGACGGTGAACATCCCCGAATTCATGTTGCGCGTCACCGCCGACGACGGCCCCGTCTATTCGACCCGCGTCGTCGTCGGCAAGCCCGACACGCCGACGCCGGTTCTCTCCAACGAGATGCAGACGGTGGTGTTCGGTCCCTACTGGTACGTGCCGACGTCGATCAAGGTGGACGAGATCAGGCCCTACCTCCGCGAGGAGGCGTCGTGGTTCTTCCGCAGCAGCAGGTGGAACACCTCGGTGCTCAAGCGTCACGGCTTGGGTGTCCGCTACGCCGGCCGCGACATCGATCCCGAATCGGTCGATTGGAATCGCGTCGATATCCGCAATCTCGAACTCTACCAGCCGCCGGGACCCGACAACGTGCTCGGTCGCGTGAAGTTCATGTTCCCCAACAAGCACGACGTTTACATGCACGACACGCAGCAGAAGGAGCTCTTCGCCTACCCGATTCGGGCCGAGAGTCACGGCTGCATGCGGGTGCAGAATCCCGGGGAATTGGCCGCGATCATCCTGAAGCGCGATCAGGGCTGGAGCGACGGGCGCACGTTCACGGCGCTCGAGACGGGCTACGACCAGCAGGTGCCGCTGAAGGGGCGGATTCCTGTCCACGTCACCTATTTCACTCTTAAAGTGAATGATGACGGTTCGCTCTCAACCTACGGGGATATTTACGGTCACGACGCGCGCATGGCGACCGCTTTGGGCCTCTAAGCCTGTGAATAACCTGGGGAAAATTTGTTAACTCTACCCCGAAAATCACGGTGGGCTTAACACGGTTGCCTTGTTTTTCCCGCATTTTGGCTAATACTTAACAATAGCGGATGGCACGGGGAAGTGCCGTCTGCGGGGTGTGCGTCCTGAGTTTCGGTCGTGCGCTGACGGGAGCCGGCATCGGGAGTGCCGGCGAGGGAAAGGCTTTAGACGGGGATGCGAATCCGGGGGAGTGTCGCACGTCGCGCCATCTTTGGCGCATGCCTGACATTGCTTGCCGCCGCGACATGGTGCACGGCGACCGCTTATCGCGCGGGCGCGGTCGGCGAGACGCGCACCATCAGCATGTTCAACATCCACACCAAGGAATCGCTGACCGTCACCTTCAAGCGCGACGGCAAATACGACGAGGCTGCGCTGAAGCAGCTCAACACCTTCATGCGCGATTGGCGGGCCAACCAAGAAACCAAGATGGACCCGGCCCTGATCGACTTGATCTGGACGCTGCACAAGCAACTCGGCTCGCACGAGCCCGTCCATCTCGTTTCCGGCTTTCGCAGCGCCACGACCAACGCCTCGCTCCGGCGCAAAGGCGGCGGCCAAGCCAAAAAGAGCCAACATATCCAGGGCAAGGCCGCCGATCTCCACTTCCCCGACGTCGCCGTAAAGACGCTGCGGAACTCCGCGCTGGTGCAGCAAGTCGGCGGCGTGGGCTACTACCCGACCTCCGGCATTCCTTTCGTCCATGTCGATACCGGACACGTCCGCATGTGGCCGCGCATCCCGCGGCTCGAACTCGCCGCCCTCTTTCCTGACGGCAAGACGGGTTATCTCCCGGCCGACGGCAAGCCGATCACGCGCGCGGACTACAAGCTCGCGCTGGCCAAGGGGCTGGTCGGCAACAACACCATGGTCGCCTCTGCTGCGCCCTCTGGCGTGTCTTCGGCCGATGTCGTTGCCGAGGCGGAAATGGACGCGCAGACGGAGGACAGTGCGCCGCCGGTGGTGCTGGCGTCGTACACGCCGGGGGCAGCCGACATCATCGAGGACTCCCGGGCGCCCAATCCTCCCGGACGCCTTTTCACCTACGCGAGCGTAGGCGGCATGTCCCTGCCGAGCCTGTTGCGCTCAGGATCCGAGAAGCGCTCGCCCGCGCCTAAAGCGTCCTCGCTTCCCACCTATGAAGATGCTGAAGTCGTTGGCGCTCCCGAGGCGGACGATGACCATCCCGACCAGTTGAGCTACGCCCCCTTCGAGATCGCCGGGCTCATGACCGACGCATCGGTCACTTACAGCCGCACGCTGGCGCCCCTCTCCCATCCCGAGCAGGACAGCATCGACTACCTGTTCGAGGACATGGATCACCCGACGGCCTTCAAGCTGCGCGGAGGCTCGGGCTATCAGGGCCTAGCGGCAGCCCAGCGCTTCTCGGGTCAAGCCGTGAAGGCGCTCTACGCCGAGGCCGAGGGCCAAGCCCCGACCCGGCTTGCCCAGAGCACGCGCTAAGCCGCTTCGGGCGGCCCTCAAGACGAAGCCCTTAAGACTTCAGGCGGCCTCTGCATCCGCCTCTGCCATGCCGAGGGCATGGAGATAGGTGGCAAGCACGGCCCCTTCCTCGCGCCTCTTATTGGCGTCCTGCTTGCGCAAGCGGATGACCGTTCGCAGTGCCTTGACGTCGAAGCCGTTGCCCTTGGCCTCGGCATAGACCTCGCGCAAGTCGGCGGCGAGAGCGGCCTTTTCCTCCTCGAGGCGCTCGATCCGGGCGACGATGGTGCGAAGTTGATCTTTGGCTGACGTCTGGAGCTGCACGGCGAAGACCCCTCATTCGATTCGAGCGAGGTCCAAGCTTAGGGCGGCGATCCGCTGCGGCAAGACGGGAGCGGTTCTTATCCCGCTTTTCCAGAGCGGCCTATCGGCGCCGCCGAGAGCGGTTTCGGCGCCTCGGTCTGATGGCGCGCCTTCCACTCCTCATAGGCCATGCCGTAGACCGTCTCCCGCGCCTCGTCCTTGCTCAAGGCAAGGCCTTTGGCCGCGGCCGCCTCTTGATACCAATTGGCGAGGCAGTTTCGGCAAAACCCCGCGAGCTCCATGAGATCGATATTTTGCACATCGGTCCGCTCGCGAAGATGCCGGACGAGGCGTCGGAAGGCCGCCGCCTCGATCTCGGTCCGTGTCTTCTCGTTCATGGTCGCTTGCTCCGTTTTGGCGGGCGCGCCGCCCTTCGGTCCGTCGGCGTAAGACCCATGCAGCTCGATCGCGTGCAGCGCACCGCCGGTCTCGTCGAGGACAATGCGCAAGACCGTTGCCAGCCGCGCGGCCCACTCGGACTGTCCTTCGGGACCGAGGATGAGATCCTGCCGCAGTTCGACGAGCGCGTGCGCCAAGCCGCGCAGCGTCCCGTGACGGTAAAGCGTATCGCCTTTCAATTGTCCCGAATAGGGAACGTTGTCGCCGACCTCGATGCCGGGAATGGCGCGCAGCGCCTCGAGCAGGGGAAGGGCGAGCCGCGGGTCCTTGTCCCACAACACGCCGACACCCCAGGGACGGTGAACGCCCTTCCAGGCTTGCGTGAAGCTGTGGACCGAGACGATGACGGGCGGCTTGCCGAGCGCGATGGCCTTGTCCACGGCGCGCGCGATCGCCTGGTGGTATGGCGTGTAGTAGGTGTCGATCCGCCATTGCAGCGCCGCGGCATCGAGCCCGACATTGCCCGGCACGATGAGACCGTCCGTGATCTGCATCAGCAGGGTCGGGTCGTCGAGACCGCGATTGGGATCGATCAGGAGCCGCGAGAAGCGCGACAGGATCGCCGGCGCGCCCAGCCTCTCCGCCACACGCTCGGCCACGGCAGCGGCGCCGAGGTCGTAGGCGATGTGGCGATGCAGGTCCTGCTCGTCGAGGCCGAGGCGGTCGAAGGCGGTCGGGATCGCGTTCTCGGCATGGTCACAGAGGATTAGGATGCCAGCGCCAGCGTCGCCGTCGATAATGCGGAAGGCGCTTGAGCCTTCCTCTTGTGTCAAACGATCCAGATCAGGCTCCCCTAAGCCGCGCGGCCGGCGGCCCAACCTTCTCGCCCGGCCCCTCCCCCGCGGCAAGAAAAAATCTTGATCCCGGCCTAGCTTGCGTCGCAATTATTGTCGCAATTGTTCAGGACTTTCGCCCGCCCTTCTACCGGAACAGCGAGGGTCTATAACGAGGGTCTATAATCGGGCCCGGCGGTCAGACAAACGCAACCAATTCAATGCTAACCTCCACTTTTTCCTTGCCACGATACGGGGCCTGCTAGCGGGATGATGCCTGGTTTTCCGACGATCCGGACGGCCGCCACGCGCCCGCTTTCCGCATCGCGACCCTCCTGGCGAGGCTTGAGCGCGGGGCTCGTCCTCGCCGCCGCCGCCTTCGGCGCGAGTCCGGCGCATGCCGATCTCAAGCTCTGCAACACGACCGCAAGCCGGGTCGGCGTCGCCATCGGCTACAAGGACTCCGAAGGCTGGGCGACCGAAGGGTGGTGGAATATTCCCGCCCATGCCTGCGAGACCCTGCTCAAGGGCGTTCTGATCGCTCAGTTCTATTACATCCATGCCATCGATTACGATCGCGGCGGCGAATGGGGCGGCAGCCTCTTCATGTGCACGGACGACAAGTCCTTCACCATCCGCGACACCAAGGATTGCGTGAAGCGCGGCTACAAGCGCACCGGCTTTTTCGAGGTCGATACCGGCGAAGAGCGCGATTGGACCGTCCGCCTCACCGATCCAGAGGGCGAGCCGAAACCCCAATGAGGCGCAATCGCCGGGTCAAGATCGTCGCAACGCTCGGTCCTGCCTCCAACAACGAAAAGACCATGCGGCGCCTGTTCGAGGCGGGCGCCGATGTGTTCCGCATCAACATGAGCCATACCCCGCATGAGGGCTTGCGCGACATTCATGCGATGGTGCGCAAATTGGAGACCGAGTTCTCGCGGCCGATCGGCATCCTGGTTGATCTGCAAGGTCCCAAGCTTCGCATCGGCAAGTTCGAGTCGGGGGCGATCAAGCTCAACGAAGGCGACGTGCTGAGCTTCGTCCGCCGCGAATCGGTCGGCGGTCTCGGCCGCGTGCACCTGCCACATCCGGAGATCTTTCAGGCCGTGCAGGCCGGCCATGCGCTCTTGCTCGACGACGGCAGGTTCCGCTTGCGCGTCGTCGAGGCGAGCGACGTCCGCATCGACGCCGAGGTCCTGACCAGCGGGCTGCTGGGCAGCCGCAAGGGCATCAGCCTTCCCGACACGCTGCTGCCCATCGGCCCGCTAACCGAGAAGGATCGCGCCGACCTCGGGCATCTCTTGAAGATCGGCGTCGATTGGCTGGCGCTGTCATTCATT
>DATEMT010000118.1:0-5975 GCA_035275445.1 Methyloceanibacter sp.
AAGATCGACGACGCCATCCTGACGCGGGCGCCCGACGGGCCGGGCGTGCTGTTCCGTCTGCGCAATCTCCGCCTGGTCGATTCAAACGGCGCGATCCTCGCCCAGGCGCCGCTCGCGGCCATCGGCATGAGCGGAAGCGCACTTCTGTCCGGGCGACTCGCACCGGGAAGCGTCGATTTCATCGGTCCGCGGCTCCTCCTCACCCACGAGCCCGGCCGCGGCCTGTCGCTCAGCTTCTCGCGTGCCGTTCCGAACGGCGCCGCACCGGCGCACGCGGACGCCCCCCCGCAAGCGGGCGCGCCGGCGGGCGAAGCGCGCATGCCGGAATCGGTGATCGCCAAGCGTCATGGCGAGCGTCAGGGCGGCGGACAGGTGCTCGACGTGACGCGGACCGTGGCGGACGTCTTCGAGCGCGCCCGCAAGGGCGACAGCTCCTATCTCACGCGATTCGGCGTTCAGAATGCGCTCGTCGTGCTCAATCACGGCGATACGCAGACGTCATGGCAAGTGCCCGACTTCTCCGTCGATCTCGAACACCATAACGCGCGCAGCGTTCTCGTCGGCCAAGCCAATGTCGCCTCTGCCAAGGGGGATTGGCAGCTCGAGGCGCGCGCGGTCGAATCAACGCGGCGCCAGAGCCTCACCATCACCGCGCTGATCCAGAATCTGGTGCCGTCCGGGATCGCCGGGAACTTTTCCTCGCTCGGCCTGCTGCGCGCGCTCGACATGGTGGTGGACGGCAAGGCGAGCGTCGAACTGTCCAATGCCGGGGACTTCATGTCGGGCTCGGCCGATTTCGGTTTGGAAAGCGGACAAATCACGCCGCCCTGGGACCCCGACAGTCCTTTGCGGATCGACCGCGGCCGTATCAAGTTGCGCTATGTCGAGGCGATGGACGCGGTCGAGATCGCCCCCTCGGCCCTGGTTTGGGGCCAGAGCCGTGCCACCTTCAGCGGGCTGTTCCGGCCCCAACGCGGCGAAGGCGGCGTGCCTGTCGCGTGGAACTTCGACCTAAAGGCGATCCCCGCCGTGCTGGCGGTCGAAGAATTCGGGCTCGCCCCGATGAAAGTCGATGAATGGCGGGCGACGGGCAGCTACATCCCGAAAGAAGGCCGCATCAATCTCACGAACTTCGTCATTCGCGCGGGCGATGCCTCGATCACGCTCGCAGGCACGGTGGTCGATCGGGACGGAGCGGAGGAGGTGCGCCTCGCGGGCGAGTTCAGCCCGATGACGGTCGATGTCCTCAAGCGGTTCTGGCCGAAATTCCTCGCCGGCAAGGCCCGCGCCTGGGTGTTGGAGCGGGTGAGCGGCGGCCGGGTCATGGGCGGCAAGTTTGCCGTCAATCTCGATGCGGCCATGATTGCCGCGCTCAAGGCCGGCGGCGACGTCCCTCCCGAGGCCGTGAAGGTCGAACTGAAGCTTAGCGGCATGAGCATCGCCTACCTCCCGGAAATGCCGCCGGTCGTCACCTCCGATGGCACGCTGACGGTGTCGGGGACGGCGTTCGCCGTCGATATCCCCGAGGGCAAGATCACCGTGCCGTCGGGCCGGTCGCTGGCCTTGAGCCAAGGGCGGTTTTCCATTGCCGACCTCCGCGTCGATCCGCAACGGGGCGATATCGTTTTCAAGGCGGGCGGCGAGACCCCGGGCTTCCTCGAACTCCTCGACCACGAACCGCTCGGCTACCTGCAAAGCGTGGGGATGAAGCCCGATTTTCTCGGCGGCACCGCCCAAGGCGACTTTTCCCTGTCGATGCCGCTCCTGGCCGATCTCACCTTCGAGCAAATCAAGGTCATCGGCCAAGCGCACCTGACTGACGCGCTTTCCGGCAATCTCGCCGGCAGCGTCGATGCCAAGGGCGGCGCGCTCGAAGTGAACCTTACCGATCGCGGCTTGCAGGCGATGGGCCAAGTCATCATCAAGGGTGTCCCGGCCGAACTCTCCTGGCAACGCGTCTTTCACGCGCGCGATGCCGAGCAGCCGCCGCTCCAAGTGACCGCCCGCCTCGACGAGGCGATGCGCGAACAGCTCGGGCTCAAGGTGAACCATCTGGTGAAAGGACCGACGCCCGTCACCTTGCGCGTGGCGCGGCTCGGCGGCGATGCGCCCGCTTCCATGGCGCTCGAAGCCGATCTCACCGAGGCGCAGCTTCTGTTCAGCGGCTTGGGCTGGACCAAGCGGGCGGGCCGTGCCGCCACGCTTCATCTCGATTTTGTCCCGCAGGCGGATGGCTCGGCGCGTCTCGACAATCTCAAGATCTTCGGCGACGACATCGACATCCAGGGCGGGATCGCGCTCGACGCCGAGCATCATCTCAAGGAATTTCACTTCTCCGATTTTTCCGTCAGCAGCCTGACGCATGTCCAGATCGATGCGGTCGTTCGTGACGACCAGGTGCTCGACATCAAAGCCGAGGGTCCGAGCTATGACGGGAGGCAGTTCTTCGAATCGATGTTCTCGGCCGGCCAACTCGAAGGGTCCCAGGACCCCGACGACCCGTTCGGCATCGACTTGACCGCCAAGATCGGCACGGTGATCGGCTCCTTCGACACGACGGCAACCAATGTCGATGTGACCATGAAGAAGCGCAACGGCCGCGTCGTCGCGCTCGACGCCAAGGCCGAGCTGAACGGCAAGTCGCCCGCCGCGGTGCGGCTGGTGCAAAAAGACGCCGTGCGCATGGTCGAAGCCGAAGCCCGCAATGCGGGCGATGCGTTCCGCCTCGTCGGCTTCTATCCGAGCGTGGAGGGCGGCGAGGCGTCGCTTCAAGTCAACCTCGACGCCGGCGGACCCGGAACCAAGAGCGGGACGCTATGGGCGCGCGACTTCGTCGTGCTCGGCGATTCCGTCGTGAGCGAAGTTCTCACCGATCCGAACTCGGCGGCGGTGCTCGGCCCGGGCGAGCGCAAGCGGCAAGTGACGCGGCAGCGTCTCGCCTTCAATCAGTTGCGCGCGCCGTTCTCCGTCGGCGGCGGCAAGTTCCGCCTGAACGACGCCTACATCAACGGGCCGATGCTTGGCGCGACCTTGCGCGGCACGGTCGATTTCAAGGCGGAATTGGTCGAACTCGGCGGCACCTATGTGCCCCTTTACGGTTTGAACTCGGCGCTCGGCCAGATTCCGCTCCTCGGCCGCGTCCTGGTCGGCCGCGAGGGCGAAGGCGTGGTCGGCATCACCTTCGCCATCAAGGGCAAGCTCGACGACCCGTCCGTGCTGGTCAACCCGATGTCGGTGATGACCCCGGGCATCTTCCGGCAGATTTTCGAGTTCACCGGCACGGTGCCCGATCCCAACGTCAAGCCCGCGACATCGTCATACGTGGTGCCCGGGCAATTCGGGCAGCCGGGCCAATAGTCGGTTCACACCGGCCTGATGAGGGCATGCCGCTTCTTGCCGAGCGAGAGCTTGATGACGCCCTCCGGCGTGAGATCGGCGAGGGTCAATTTCCGCTTTTCGTCGGTCACGGCCACGTCGTTGACCTTGATGCCGCCGCTCTTGATCTGACGCCGCGCCTCGCCGGTCGAGGCGACGAAGCCGGCATGGGCGCTTGCGGTGAGCACGCCCCAGCCCTTTTCCAGCTCCGTGCGCGCAATCTCGATCGTGGGCAGGCTCGCGGCGATCTCGCCTTGCTCGAAGGTCGCCCGCGCCGTCTCGGCGGCGCGGTCGGCGGCGTCGCGCCCGTGCACGAGCGCGGTCGCTTCGGTCGCGAGAATCTTCTTGGCTTCGTTGAGTTCGGCGCCGCGCAGCGCAGCAAGCTTTGCGATCTCCTCGAGGGGAAGTTCGGTGAACAGCTTGAGGAAGCGCTCGACATCGGCGTCCTCGCTGTTCCGCCAAAACTGCCAATAGTCGTAAGGAGAGACCATGTCGGGGCTGAGCCATACCGCGCCGGCGGCGGTCTTCCCCATCTTGGCGCCCGATGACGTGGTGAGGAGAGGGGAGGTCAGTCCGAACAGCTCCGCTCCGTCGGTGCGGCGCCCGAGCTCGATGCCGCCCACGATGTTGCCCCACTGATCCGATCCGCCGAGTTGCAGGCGGCAGCCATGGCGACGGAACAGCTCAACGAAGTCGTAAGCCTGGAGCACCATGTAGTTGAACTCGATGAAGCTCAGCGGCTGTTCGCGCTCGAGCCTGAGCTTGACCGAATCGTAGGTCAGCATGCGGTTGACGCTGAAGTGGCGGCCGTAGTCGCGCAGGAAGTCGATGTAGTTCAAGCGATCGAGCCAGTCGGCGTTGTCGATCATGAGCGCATCGTTGTCGCTCGGGCCGAAGCTCAGGAATTTGGCGAAGACCTGCTCGATGCCGGCGATATTCGCGGCGATCTCGCTGTCGCCTAAGAGCTTGCGCGCCTCGTCCTTGCCCGAGGGGTCGCCGACCTTGGTCGTGCCGCCGCCGATGAGCACGATCGGCCTGTGCCCGGTCTGCTGCAACTTGCGCAGCATCATGATGGCGAGGAGGTTGCCGACATGGAGCGAGGGGGCGGTGCAGTCGAAGCCGATATAACCCGTCACGCGCTCGCTCCGCGCGAGATGATCGAGCCCGGTCTCGTCGGTCGCCTGGTGGATGTAGCCCCGCGCCGCGAGCTCGTGCAAAAAGTCCGATTTGAGCTTGCTCATGGGGGCGGACCGGAACGTTTCGAACCGCAAAGCCTCTAGCAGTTTTGCCGCAACAATGCACGGGAGCGAAGGCGGGCCCGCGCCTTCACGCCTCTAAGCGGCGGTGTCTTTCCGCTTTTTCGCCTTGCCGAGCCGCTTGTCGAGGTAGTGATCGATCACCTCCATCAGCCCCTCCATCCGGCCTTCGAAGAAATGGTTCGCGTCGGGCACGGTCGCGTGGTCGATCACGATGCCCTTCTGCGTCTTGAGACGTTCCACGAGCCCGCGCACCGATTCGGTTGGAACGACTCGATCTTTCGCGCCGTTGACCATCAGGCCCGAGGACGGGCAGGGGGCAAGGAAGGTGAAGTCGTAGAGATTGGCGGGGGGCGCCACCGATATGAAGCCCTCGATCTCCGGGCGCCGCATCAGGAGCTGCATGCCGATCCAGGCGCCGAACGAGACGCCGGCAATCCAGCAGGTGGCAGCGTCGGTATTGTAAGCTTGCAGCCAGTCGAGCGCGGTCGCGGCATCGGCAAGCTCGCCGGGGCCGTTGTCGAACAGGCCCTCGCTCCGTCCGACGCCGCGAAAATTGAAGCGAAGCACGGAGAAGCCGCGGCGCTGGAAGCTGTAGTAGAGGTGGTAGACCACCTGGTTGTTCATCGTCCCGCCGAATTGCGGGTGGGGATGAAGGATGAGGGCGACCGGCGCGTTCGGCCCGGGTTCGTGGTGGTAGCGGGCCTCGATCCGCCCCGCAGGACCGCTGATATTCACTTCAGGCATGAACGACTGGCCTCGACACGATCTTGGTCATGGGTACCGGCAGAAGGTGTTCCACGAAGGAGATTTGGGAAGGGGCAAGGATGGCTGCAAACTTGACTCTGCGGCGCGGCAAACCTATACCCTGTTGATATTAGAATTGTTCCAAACAAGCCGCTCCCGGATAGCTGGGCGCTTGGAGCGGCTGAAACGTCAGGCCGCGCTTCATAGCACGCGCCAAGGGGGCTCGTGCAAGCGTTAACCGTCTGCGAGTAGCCGCGCCGCTACGTGTGAGCATGAACCAGCGCTCCTATCTCGACTACAACGCGACCGCGCCCATGCGCGACGAGGTGCGCGCGGCCGTTGCCGAGGCGCTTGCGCTTTCCGGCAATCCGTCCTCGGTGCACGCCGAAGGACGGGCCGCGCGGAGCGTGGTCGAGATGGCGCGAGAGAAAGTGGCGGCGCTCGTCGGAGCCCGGCCCGAGGACGTGGTCTTCACCAGCGGCGCGACTGAGGCGAACGCGCTCGCGCTCGCGCCGCGCGATGCGGACAAATGGCGCTGCTACGTCTCGGCGATCGAGCATCCTTCGGCGCTTTGCGGCGGGCGGTTCGCGCCTTCTT
>DATEMT010000119.1:0-3929 GCA_035275445.1 Methyloceanibacter sp.
TGCAGCCCATCACCTCGATCCCGTCCCGGTGCGCGCCGCCGACCGGCTCGGCGATGATCCCGTCGATGACGCCGAGCTTCAGAAGGTCCTGGGCGGTGATCTTCATATTGGTTGCAGCGTCCATGGCGCGCGATGAGTCGCGCCAGAGGATCGAGGCCGCGGCCTCAGGCGAGGCGACCGTGTAGATTGCGTGCTCCAGCATGTAGACCCGGTTGGCGGTGGCGATGGCGACGGCGCCGCCGGAGCCGCCCTCGCCGATGACGACCGCAACGATCGGCACGCCGAGGCCGAGGCAGCAATCGGTCGAGCGGGCGATGGCCTCGGCCTGGCCGCGCTCCTCGGCGCCGATGCCGGGATAGGCCCCGGCCGTATCGACCAGGCTCACGACCGGAAGCTTGAAGCGGTCGGCCATCTCCATCAGACGGACGGCCTTGCGATAACCCTCGGGGCGGGCCATGCCGAAATTGTGCTTGATGCGGCCTTCGGTGTCGGACCCCTTCTCGTGGCCGATGACCATCACCGAGCGGCCGGAGAGCCGGCCGATGCCGCCGACAATGGCCTGATCCTCGGCGAAGGAGCGGTCTCCGGCGAGCGGGGTGAAATCCTCGACCAGAGCCTCGATGTAGTGGCGGAAATGCGGGCGCTCGGGGTGGCGGGCAACTTGGGTCTTCTGCCAGGGAGTGAGCCCGGAATAGGTCTCTTCCAGTGCCTCGCGGGCCTTTCTCTCGAGCTTGGCCAGCTCCTCCCCGATGGACACCGAATGCTCGTTGCCGCCGAGCGCCTTGAGCTCGGCCACCTTGCTTTCGAGCTCGGCAATCGGCTTTTCGAAATCGAGATAGGTGCGCATCAAATCCGCTGTGCCCTTGAATACCTTCGTCCCGGCAGGTCTTAAGGCGAGAATTAAGGCAATCGCATGGGTTTAAGTGGCCTTGTGCCGCGGCGCTGTCAACCGAACGCGGGGGCCAAGCCTAGCCTCGCTTGGTTAAGCGCGCCTGAGCAAGGGGGTGATGTTCTTCCACGAGACGTCTTAGCCGCTCTTCGATGACGTGGGTGTAGATTTGCGTGGTCGAGATGTCGGCGTGGCCGAGGAGCTGCTGCACGGTGCGGAGATCGGCGCCGCGCTCCAGGAGATGGCTGGCAAAGGCGTGGCGGAGGACGTGCGGCGAGACGCGGGCCGGCTCGATCCCGGCGGCGAGTGCCAGCGCCTTCAACTCCTGTCCGAAGCGCTGGCGGGTGAGATGCGCGCCTCCGCTCGAAGGAAAGAGCCAGACCGACACGCGCTTCCCTTCCCCCTCATCGGCACGGACCGCCGCGAGGTGGACTCTGAGCGCGCCTTGCGCCGTCTCGTTCAAGGGCACGAGCCGTTCGCGCCCGCCTTTGCCCGTGACGGTCAGTACCCTGTCGTCCGCGGTGAGCACGTTTCGCGGCAGCGCGATCAGTTCCGACACGCGCAAGCCGGTGGCATAGAGGGTTTCGAGCGCGGCATAGAGCCTGAGCGCGCGGCGCCGTCCTACCCCCTCTTCGGCGTTCTCGCTCGCGTCCTTGGCGGTCTGGAGCAAGGCCTCGACCTCGGCAAGCGAGAGTATCTTTGGCAACGGCCGCCCCAAACGCGGGCTGTCGATCGCCGAACAGGGATCGCCCGCGCGCATGCCTTCGCCGAGCAGAAAGCGGAAGAACTGGCGGATGGACGAGAGCTTGCGCGCGCGCGAGGTCGGCGCGAGACCTTTGCGGGCGAGACCGGCGAGGTAGGCGCGGATATGGTCCGGCGTCGCCGTCTTGGGGTTCTTGCCCTTGGCGGCGAGGAAGGCGAGGAAATCGGCAAGGTCGCGGGTGTAGGCCTCGACGGTGTGTGAAGCTGCGCCGCGCTCGGCGGTCAGCATGTCGAGGAAGAGCGCAAGCTCCGAGGAGTCTTTCCCACGCTTGATGCGTCGTGCGGCCAAGGATCAAGCCTCTCCGTGGCCGGGACGGCTCGCGCTTGGCGGTTGCCGAAGCCTACTGCGCGCGGCGCCCCGAAGACTCGCCTGAAGCGGGTGGCGTCGGCTCGACCGAAGGCGTCGCCGCCGTCGTCTCATCGAGCCGGCCCTTGACGTTGCGCAAGGCCTTGGAGATTTCCTTGGGCTCGGGCTGGAAGTATTCGGCGAGCACATAGAGGCTTCCAGTGATGACACCGGCAATCGCCCCTACAATCATCAGGAAACGAAACAGTGTCGGCATCGCGGCGCTCGTGCTCCCGACAGAATATCCGTCGCGAACAGGGCGTCATTATGACCCAAAGACACGACCGGTGCTCTATTCTCAGGCCGCATCATGGATGATTCGACATGACGCTGTCAGCATGGGAAATTCCGGCCTTAGGCGTTTGCCTATCCGCCGCCTTGGCGGCGATTTCTCGCTTGGCCGTTGAATGAGCCTAACCCTTTCCGAAAACAAGAAGGACGACCGGCAAGCCGGCGTCGCGTGGATCCGCGAGCGTCTCGGGCCACGCAGCATCGTGCTGATCGGGCTCATGGGGGCGGGTAAGACCGCGGTGGGACGGCGGCTTGCGGCCCGTCTCGAACTGCCCTTCGTCGATGCCGACAGCGAGATCGAGACCGCCGCCGGGTCCACCATCAGCGAGATCTTCGCCGAGCATGGCGAAGCCTATTTCCGCCAGGGCGAGCGCAAGGTCATCGCCCGGCTCTTGGACAGCGGCCCCCAGGTGCTCGCGACCGGCGGCGGCGCCTACATGGACCCCGACACGCGGGCCAACGTCAAATCGCGCGGCGTCTCGGTCTGGCTCAAGGCGGACCTCAAGGTGCTGCTCAAGCGGGTCGGGCGGCGCGACAACCGGCCGTTGCTCGCCGCCGGCAATCCGGCGCAAGTGATGAAACAGCTCATTGCCAAGCGCTATCCCATCTATGCCGAGGCCGATGTCACGGTGGAAAGCCGCGACGTGCCCCATGACGTAATGGTAGGAGCCGTGATCGACGCGATCGCGGTGAAGCTCGGCTACCGGTCGAAGGCGGCCAGGCGCCGCAAGAAGGCGAAGTGATGGAAGGCGGCGTGGCAGCATCGGCGCGGAACGAGACCGTCATCGACGTTGCGCTCGGTCCCCGCTCCTACCCCGTCGTCGTCGGCGAGGGCTTGGTTCCGGCAGCAGGACAATGGATCGCAACACACCTGCCCGGCGCCCGCTGCGCGGTCGTGACCGACGAGAATGTCGCGGCCCTTCACCTCGATCCGCTGAAAGGGAGCCTTGCCGGGCACGGACTCTATCTCGGCGAAGCGGTGGTGCGGCCGGGCGAATCCAGCAAGAGCTTTCCCGTGCTCGCCACGCTGTGCGAACGATTGCTCGAACTCGGGGTCGAGCGGAGCGATTGCGTCGTTGCGTTCGGCGGCGGGGTCGTCGGTGATCTTGCCGGCTTTGCCGCAAGTATCCTCCGGCGCGGCGTCCGCGTGGTGCAGATACCGACCACCGTTCTCGCCCAGGTCGATTCGGCGATCGGCGGCAAGACCGGGATCGATACGCCGCAAGGCAAGAACCTGATCGGCACGTTCCATCAGCCAAGTCTCGTGCTCGCCGACGTGAGCGTGCTCACCACGCTCAGCAAAAGAGAATTTCGGGCGGGCTATGCCGAAGTGGTGAAATACGGGCTGATCGGCGATGCGCCTTTCTTCGCTTGGCTTAAGGACAACCGGGCCGAAATCTTTTCCACCTCGGGCCCCGCGCGCCGGCAGGCGGTCGAAACGAGCGCCCGCGCCAAAGCCGCGATCGTCGCCGAGGACGAGCGCGAGGAGAGCGGCCGGCGCGCGCTGCTCAATCTCGGCCACACCTTCGGCCACGCGCTCGAAGCTTACGCTGGCTATTCCGACCGGCTCCTGCATGGCGAGGCCATCGCCATCGGCATGCGGCTCGCCTTTGACTATTCGGTCGAGCGCGGACTGTGCCC
>DATEMT010000120.1:0-12455 GCA_035275445.1 Methyloceanibacter sp.
GCTGCAAACCGAGACCGACGCGAACGGCCCGACCCGGGCTCCCGCCTCAAACGACGAACGCCACGAGCGTACTTAGGTTCGTAAAGCCCGGCGCTTGCCCGGGCCTTCGTGAACGCGAATTCAACCGCCATGCCGGTCCCCGGCGTGGCGGTTTTTTTTCATACCGGCGGACGCCGATATCCAAGCCACCAATATGGTGCATGTCGCTGCTTCAGAGCCTCACGAGCCCGCGGCAAGGCGGGTCGGTACGGGCGACCCCGCCTCCTCGCCCGCGCCGATCAGCTCGGCGCGAATGAGGCCGCGCACGGAATTGCCGAGATAGATGCGGTCGGCGGCCAACAAGTCTTGCGGGGTCAGGATCGCCTCGCTCGCTGCCGCTCGCGGCAGGTCGAGCAGTTCCTCGCGCAACGTGC
Organism: Methyloceanibacter sp.; assembly: GCA_035275445.1. Taxonomy (GTDB): domain Bacteria; phylum Pseudomonadota; class Alphaproteobacteria; order Rhizobiales; family Methyloligellaceae; genus Methyloceanibacter. The sequence goes on from DATEMT010000120.1 coordinate 414, forward strand.
CGGGCAGAAGTCCGCAAGCGAGCGCCGGCGTGAAAAGGCGCCCGTCGAGTTCGACAAAGAGATTGGTGCGGGTGCCTTCGGTAAGCTCGCCCTTGCTGTTGAGGAACACGACCTCGTCGCAGCCGGAAAGCGCCTTCTGCCGCTCCATCTCGTGCTCGAAGAACTGCCGCCGCGTAGTCTTGTGATAGAAGAACGGATCGGTCTCATCGAGGCGCCGCTCGGAGATGGCAAAGCGCCACACCGTCGCCTTTGTCGGCAGCGTGATCGGGCTCGACGTCACGGCGATGGCGCCATCCTCGGCGAGCAAGAGCCGCACCAGCGCGACCGGCGCTTCGAGGCGGGCGGCTTCGGTTTCGAGTGCAGCCAGCACGGCGTCGCGGGAGAACGGATAGCCGAAATGCGCGGCCGAGGCTTGCAGCCGGGCGAGATGGCGCTCGAGCAGGTGGAAGCCTTCCGCTTTCTCGAAGCGAATGGTCTCGATCAGCTCGAAGGGCGGGTCGAGCTTGGTCAGGAAGTTCGCCTTCAACAAACATTCGTCGAACTCGGATTCGACCTTGGAATCGGCGACGATGCCGCTGCCGATGCCCATTTCGCCCGCGCGCCGGTCGAGCACGACGGTACGGATCGCGACGTTGAACTGGGCGTCGCCCGAGGGCGCGATATGGCCGATCGCGCCGGTGTAGATGCCGCGCGGCTCGCCTTCCAATTCGCGGATGATCTCCATGGCGCGAACCTTGGGCGCGCCCGTGACCGAGCCGCACGGGAACAGCGCACGGAGCATGTCCGTAAGCCCCATGTCCGACCTGAGCTCGGCGGTGATGCCGGAGGTCATCTGGTGCACCGAGCGGTAGGTCTCGACGGTGAACAGGTCGGTCACCTCGACCGAGCCGATCCTCGCCACGCGGCCGAGATCGTTGCGCAGGAGGTCGACAATCATGAGATTCTCGGCACGCTGCTTCTCATCGACGGCGAGCCAGGTCTTGAGGCGGGAATCTTCGCGCGGCGTGCGCCCCCTCGGTGCCGTGCCCTTCATCGGCCGCGCCGTGATGTGTTTGCCTTCGCGGCGGAAGAAGAGCTCGGGCGAGAGCGAAAGCACGTCGAGCGCGCCGGTATGAATCAAGGCGCCGTAGGCCACGCGCTGCTTGCGCCGGAGCGCCGCATAAAGCGCGATGGCCTCGCCGGCGAAGTCGAAGCGATATTTCAGCGTGAGATTGATCTGATAGACGTCGCCCGCGGAAATGTAGTCCTGCACCTTGGCAAAGGCATCGTCATAGTCCTCGCGCGTCCAGGTCAGTTCGAGGCGGGAGATGGCGGCTTTTGCCTCGGCGCCTTGCCCCTCGAGCCAGGCCCGGGTGCCGGCGTCGTCGAGCGCGCGGGGCGCGCGGAAGAGGCCGAGCCAGAGCAGGGGAACGCTGCGATCGCCAGGAAGGAGGTGCTTCAGCTTCGGCTCGAGGCAATAGCCAAGCTCGTAAGCGAAGAAGCCCGCGGCGTGGAGACCGGACGCCAATCCCGCCTCGACCTCTTTGAGCGCGGCTTCGACCTCCTCGGGCGCGTTGGCGGCGACGACGCGCGCGGGTTCGGTGTAGAGCAGGCTGCGGCCGCCGGGCGTGAGGCTGTCGTCGAGAAGGACGTAAGGTGAAGCGGTCATCGCGCAAGCCGGTCCTGCAACATCCGCATCGCGGCGGCAACTTCCATATGGGCGCTCTCGCCCGGCTCACGCAAGGATGAGCATCTCGCCCTTGCCGAGCACCGACATGTCGCCCATCAGCCTGCGGGCGCGTCCGCCGAGATTGATCGGCTTGTCGTTGGCGCGGAGCCAATGCTCGAGAAGCCTGAGATAGTCGAACTCGAGCACGCCGCAATCGCCGAAAGTCGGCAAGATCTCCTTCGGCGGCTCGACCAAGATGAGACTGCCGCGCCTCAAGCCGAATCCGGCATTGGCGCCCACGCGCCGCTTGATGAGGATGGTCCCTGCCACCATGCGGCCGCCGGCATAGTCGCCGGCATCGCCGCCGACGATCACGAGGCCGCGCCGCATGCGCTCGCCGAGCAGCGATCCGGCGTTGCCGTCGATGGTGAGCACGCCGCCGCGCATGCCGAGGGTTTCGCCGACATGGATCCCGCCGGCCCGCTCGCCGGCGTCGCCGGCAATGGCGATGCTGCCGCCCGACATGCTGGCGCCGACCAGAACGCCGGCATTGCCGCCGACTTCGATCTTGCCCTTCTTCATGCCGGCGCCGAGATAGGCGCCGGCGTCGCCGTCGACGGCGATCGCGCCCTTGGTCATGCCGGCGCCGATCTTGTCGCAGCGGGCATCGGTGCCGCCAAATCTGATAGCGCTCGCGTCCGTGCCGGTGACCTTGAAGGCGTCGCCGACGGAGAGCGGGACGCGCGTCGTCCCGATGGCGAGCGCTTCGATCGCCTTTTGCTTGAGCCCGTCAAGCCGTTCCGGAAGGAGCGGGCCGAGGTCGAGGCGTTGATCCGGAGCGCTGCGAAGCTCGAAGGTCAGGGCGCTCACGCCAGTATCTCCTTCAGATGGAAGTGGTGCGGACCGAGATTGCCGCCGTAGTTGCCGGCCGTGATGTGCGTGATGCCCTCCTCCGCGCCGCCCTCGGCGATGGCGTGGATGCCGGCGTGCATCGCCTGCCCAACGGAATCCTTGGTGAGCCCGTCGATGACGATCTCCATCACGGCCTCGACGCCGAGCGGAAGCTCGGTGTTGACCGCGGCTTTCAGCGTCGGGCAGTAGGCGTCGTTGGTCGAGGCGATCTGGCCCTTGTATTTGGAGCCGACCTTCGAGCCCGAGCGCACGATCCCACCCGGGAACGGCGTGATGACGCCGTCGATCTCATCGATGGCTTTGACCGCGCGTTCGCAGGCAGCGAGCACCGCGGCGTGGGATTTGCCGAGCACGAGCAGATTGCCGCCGCCCACCGCCTTCTTGGTGAGGCCGGTCGTGGCCTCGCACAGAAACTCGCCGTCCATGACCGGGATGCGCCAGAACCGCCGCCCGCCGATCATCTTCGACACCTGCCAGCCATCGCCGAAGAAGCGCAGCGAAGCCCCGAGCTTCAGCTTCTTCTCGCCTTCGAGGCCGGCGAAGCAGGCCGAGCCCGGACTCGTCAACACGCATTGACCGACCCGGTTGCGGAGTTGGCGCTGAAGCTTGTCGGTGTCCATGGTGAAGAGGAGAACGGCGACGCCGGGCCGGCCGTCGAGCGTCTCCTCGGAGGTCAATGTCCGCTCGATGCCGGCTTCCGCCCCGCAGGCGATCACCGAGGTGGCGAAGCCGGTCGTGGTGCGCGCGGCGATCAAGGCCCATTCGAGGGAGGGCGCGGTGATGACGATCCGCGTGCCGACCATGGGGAAGGCCTCGGCGAAGGTCTCGACGATGGTAACGCCCTTGAGGCTGAGATGCGACATCGCGGGGCGGACCCCTCCTCGGAATTCAGCCGCGCACCATTAAACAGGTGGCAAGCGAGGCGCAAGCGGGGCCGATCAAGCGGGGATTTGCGGGGCGATGCCTCAGGCTTTGGGCTTGTCGTACTTGATGTAGGCGAAGCGCATGTCCTCGCCCGGGGTCCCTTCCAAGGCGCCCTCTTCCTTGCCCGGCTGCCAGTGGACGACCTCTTCGATCTTCTTGGCGAGGGCGAAGTCCTTGTCGGTGATGCCCTTGGCGGCGTGGTTCATCAGCCTCACCTCGACCCAGGCATAAGAGGCGGTGATGTCGGGGTGATGCCAGGCCGCCTCGGACAGATGGCCCACGGCGTTGATGACCATGAGCGTGCCCTTCCAGCTATTGGTGCGGTAGCGCCGCCTGATCCAGCCGTCCTCGAGGTACCAATGGGGCAGCTCCTTCTTGAGCCGCTCCTCGATTTCGGCATCGCTATACGTGCGTTCGGCCGTTGCCATTGTCGTTCTCTTTTGAAAGAGTTGCGCGACCTTCCCTTCAGCCGAAGCATAGCCAGAGGATTCGGGCCGATCAATGGAGCCCTTTCCCCCTCAGTCGAGACACGCAAGGGCGCCGGGGCGCCCGCGCGAGGCGGCCGTCACCGCAACCGCGCGGCTCCATTTCGGCTTTCTCGACCCAAGCGGAAGAAGCGCCCGCCCCTTCGGCTCGTTCGGGCTCTCGCTCGACGTACCGCGCACAAGGCTAGCACTCCGGCGCGCCGAACGGCTCACGGTGACCGGACCCGAAAGCGATCGCGCGGAGCGCTATCTCAGACAGATCGCTGAAAGCGCCGGGAGCGAAGCGCGTTACGCGCTCCGGATCGAGGAGGCGATCCCGCCCCATGCCGGGCTCGGCTCCGGCACGCAGCTTGCGCTTGCCGTCGGTTCCGCTTTTGCCGAGCTGGAGGGGCTCAGTCTCGAACCGCAAGAGATCGCCACGCGGCTTGGACGAGGCGCGCGCTCCGGCATCGGCATCGCCACCTTCGCGCAAGGCGGCGCGGTGCTCGACGAGGGGCCGCGCGACGACACGTTGCCGCAACTCGCGGCCCGCGTCCCCTTCCCGTCCGACTGGCGCGTGCTTCTGATCTTCGATGCGGCGACGGAAGGGCTCGCCGGCGCAGACGAGAAGGCGGCGTTCGAGACGCTGCCCGATATCCCCGCGCGGGAGATCGAGGCGCTGTCGCGCGCGGTGACGCACGGCGCGCTGCCGGCGCTCGCGGCCGGCGACTTCGCTGTCTTCTGCCGGCATGTCGGCGCGCTGCAAGCGCGCATGGGCGCCTATTTCGCGCCTTGGCAGGGCGGCGCCTATGCCAGCCCGCTTGTCGCCGATGCGCTCGGCTTCCTCCGTAATGAGGGGATCGTCGGGCTCGGGCAGAGCTCGTGGGGACCGACCGGCTTCGCCTTCGTCGAGGATGAAGCGCAAGGAGAGACCCTGCTCGGCCGCTTGAGGACTCATTGCCGCCAGCCCGCGCTCAGCTTCGCGCTGGCGCGAGGCCGCAATGAAGGCGCCACGGTCGAAATCTCCGGCGAGGGGTGAGACGGCGCCACGGTCAACCCCGGCATTTTGCATTCCGATCGACGCTTGGCCCGGCCGCCGATTGTGCTAAAGCGATGCCTCACCAGGAACCGTCAGCCTCCCCCCGAAGCGGGCTCGCCCCACGACAAGGAGACGATCGAAGATGGGACACCCCCGCATTCTGCACATGCTCACGCCGCTCAAGCATATGAGTCCGTTCGACGTGAACATGGCGCTCGACGCCGGTTTCGACGCGGCCATTCCCTATACCAACGTCACCGTCGAGGACGTCGCCGGCCTGGTGCAGGACGCGATCTTCTCGCGCGGCCCCGAGGGGGTGAAGCGCACCGGCGTCTTCATCGGCGGCAAGCGCGCGATGGAAGCGCTCGACATGATGGACCGTGCCAAGAAGGCGATGGTGCCGCCCTTCGAGATTTCCGTGTTCGCCGATCCGGCAGGCTCGTTCACGACGGCCGCGGCCATGGTCGCCTGCGCCAAGGAGGCGCTGAAAGACAAGTTCTCGACCACGCTCAAAGGCAAGCGCGTGGTGGTGTTCGGGGGAACGGGCGTCGTCGCCTTTGCTTCCGCCGTGATCGCCGCCATGGACGGCGCTTCGTCGATCCTCGTCGGTTACGACGGACCTGAGCGCGTGCGCCGGCTCGCCGACGAAGCGCGCGGCCGGTTCGGCGTCGATGTCAGCTATGCCGACGGCAGCACCGAGGAGCAGAAATCGGCTCTCGCGCGCGAAGCCGACATTATCTTCTCCGCCGGACCCGCGGGACGCAGACTGGTCACGATCGAGCAGATGAAGGCAGCGAAACACCTGCTGGTCGCGACCGACGTGAACGCGGTGCCGCCGTCGGGCGTCGAGGGCGTCGGGGTCAATGATAACGCCGTGCCCATCGCCGGAACGACGGCGGTCGGCATCGGCGCGCTCGCGGTCGGCAACATCAAGTATCGGACCGAGTCGGGTCTGTTCAAACAAATGATCGAAGCTGAGAAGCCGCTCTATCTCGACTTCCGGGACGCTTACGCTCTTGCCCAGAAACTTGCCGCGTAAGCGAGGCTCGCTGCTGATCGCGAGCGTTTCGGCTCGCGCGCTCGCCGAGGCGGCGCGGCGCGCAGGCTTCACGCCGCTCGTCGCCGACTTCTTCGCCGATGCCGATACGCAAGACGCCGCGCATGCCTGCCGGAAATTGACGGGATTGGCGCGCGGCTTTCGCTGGCGGAGCCTCTATCCCGCGCTCAGCGCGCTGGCCGCGCTTGCGCCCTCCCCCGTCCTCGGTGTCGTCTACGGATCGGGCTTCGAAGACCGCCCCGAGCTCTTGAGGCTGATGTCACAACGCTGGCCTCTGCTCGGAACCGGCGCCACCACGGTTGCGCGCCTCAAATCGCCGGAAGACTTCTTCGCAACACTCGATCGCCTCGACATCGCGCACCCGCCGACGCAAAGCGAGACGCCTTCGCGCAACGGAAAGCCGCTCGCCAAAACTTGGCTCGCCAAGAAGCGCGGCGGCGCAGGTGGAAGTCACATCGTGCCGGGCCGGCTCGCCAGCGCCAAAGGCGATATCTATTTTCAGCAACACGTCGCCGGGAGGGCCGTGTCGGCGCTGTTCGTCGCCTGCGGCGGCGAAGCCCGCGTGCTCGGCTTCAGCGAGCAGTGGACCTCGCCCCTGCCCTCGCGTCGTTGGCGCTATGGCGGAGCGGTCAGTCCGGCAAACCTCGCGCCGGCTCTGGCGCGAAAGCTGACCGGGACCGTCAAGAAACTCGCGCGCGCCCATCCCATCGCAGGGCTTGCGTCGGCCGACTTTCTCCTCTGCGACGACGTGCCTCTCCTGCTCGAGATCAATCCGCGTCCGGGCGCGACGCTCGACATCTTCGATCGCGGCAGGCGAAAGCTGCTTTCCCTCCATCTCGAAGCGGCGCGGGACGGCAAATTGCCGACGCGCGGCCTCGCGTTCAAAGACGCCATGGCCTCGGCCATCGTCTATGCCGCACGCCGCGCGCGGGCCCCCGCCGACGGCGCCTGGCCCACCTGGGTTGCCGACCGGCCGCAGCCATTGGAATGGATCGACAAGGGCCGTCCGATATGTACTGTGTCGGCCCGCGCGGCCACGAGTGCTGGGGCGAGACGCTTGGCCGAGTCGCGAAGGCTTAAGATTTTGCAGTTATTCCAGGCCGCTAGCACGGGAGAAACGGGTGAACGACACGGAAAGAAAAGCGCCGCGAAACGCAACGAGAGCCTGGACGAGCGTCAACGCCCTGTCGGAGCCGCTCGTCAAGGCGCTCGTCGCTGATGCCGGCGCGCTTCGCGTCGATGTGAGCGAGGGCACGCTCGGCGAGTGCCGCATCGACTGCGGCGTGAAGGCCGTGGGCGGGCTCGAGGCCGGACGGCGGATCGCCGAGATTTGCCTCGGCGGCCTCGGCAGCGTGTCGCTCGCGACCGCCGACACCGACAGCTCCTGGCCGTTCGTGGTGACGGTGCACACCGCGCAGCCGGTGCTCGCCTGCCTCGGCTCGCAATATGCCGGATGGAGCCTCTCGGCCGAGGACGGCAAGGGCAAGAAATACAGCGTGCTCGGCTCAGGCCCGGCGCGCGCCATCGGGTCTTCGGAGAAGCTGTTCGACGAGCTCGGCTACCGCGACAGCGCGCCGAATGCCGTGCTCGTGCTCGAAGCCGATTGTCCCCCGCCCCCGGCGCTGGTCGAGAAGGTGGCGGAGGCCTGCAAGCTCAAGCCGCAGCACCTCACCTTCATCTATGCGCCAACCTCGAGCCTTGCCGGGACCGTTCAGATCGCGGCGCGCTGCCTCGAAGTCGCGCTGCACAAGGCGCATGAGCTGCACTTTCCGCTCGACGAGATCATCGACGGCATCGCCACCGCGCCGCTGCCGCCGCCCGCGCCCGGTTTCATCGCCGCCATGGGACGCACCAATGACGCCATCATCTATGGCGGCCGCGCGCAGCTCTTCGTGTCGAGCGGTGCGCCTGAGGCAAAGCGGCTGGCCGACGATCTGCCGAGCATCAAATCCAAGGATTACGGCAAGCCCTTCGCCGACATTTTCGCGGCGGTCAAAGGCGATTTCTACGCGATCGACCGCATGCTGTTCAGCCCGGCCAAGGTGACCGTGACCTCGCTCAAGTCCGGCGAGAGCTTCGAGGCCGGCCACATCGACACGGCCATCCTGTCGCGATCTTTCGCCTAAAGCCCCATGAGCGCTGAAAGAGCCAACGACGCCGCCATCGTCATGTTCGGCGATGGCCGCGACTGGCATGGGCGAAGCCTCGCCCGCGCCTTCAAGCGTCACGGGATCACGCCGCTCATCGCCCCGCTCAACGCCTGCGGCTTCTCGACCGAAACGGAGACCGGGCTTCACATCCCGGGTCTCGGCGATCGTTTGCCCGAGGGGGCTTTCGTGCGCTTCGTTCCGGGCGGCAGCTTCGAGGCGGTCACGCTCTATCTCGGCGTGCTGCATGCCTTGCGCGAGCTCGGCGTCACCGTATGGAACGACGCGCGCGCCATCGAACGCTGCGTCGACAAATCGACGACCACGTTCTTTCTACAGAAAGCGGGCCTGCCGACGCCCCGCACTTTTGCCGGGGCCAATCGCGCCGAGGCCGAGGCGATCGCCTCGTCGCTGATCGCCGAAGGCCACAAATTGGTGCAGAAGCCGCTCTTCGGCGCCCAGGGCAAGGGCTTGCGGCTGATTTCCGCGCTCTCCGATCTCGCCTCGCCCGAGGAGGTCAATGGGGTCTATTATCTCCAAGAGTTCATACCGCCAGCGCAACAGCACCATCAGGATTGGCGCCTCTTGGTGTGCCGGGGCCGCGTCGTCGCCGCCATGATCAGACACGGATCGAGCTGGATCACCAATATCAAGCAGGGCGCGCGCGCCGAGGCGGCGATCGCGAGCCAGGAGCTTGCCGATCTCGCGGTCAGAGCCGCCGATTGCGTCGGCGCCGACTATGCCGGCGTCGATATCATCCAGGCCCGTGACGGCCGCTTCCTCGTGCTCGAAGTCAACTCGATGCCGGCCTGGAACGGACTTCAGCGCGTGAGCCGGCTTCGCATCTCCGACCATCTGGTCGATGCCTTTCTCGACGCCGCCCTTCCGCCGCGCCGCCGCCAAGGCCTAGAGGGCGCTTGAGCGCGGCCCTCAAGCCCGACGCGGTCGCGGGCGCCTTCCGCGACGCTTGCCTTGCCGAACTCGAGGCGCTGAAGCCCGGGAACGTGCATCGCTTCAGCGACGGCCACGACATGACCGTCGCCGATTTCGTCGCAAGCGCGGACGCCGCAAGCCCGCTGATCGCGCGCAAAGGCGTTGGCGTCGGCGAACGCATCCGGCTTGCGGCCGAGGCGAGCCGGCTTGCGGCGGGGCGGAACACCAATCTCGGCATTATCCTGCTTGCGGCACCGCTTGCCGCGGCCGCGCTCGCGCCCGGCGAGGCAAGCCCCGCCGAAAAGCTCGGGCGCGTTCTCGACGCCCTCACCGTGGCGGACGCGCGCGAGGCTTATCGCGCCATCCGCGAGACGCGGCCGGGCGGTCTTGGCGATGCTCCCGAACACGATGTCGCGGACGAGCCTCGCGTGAGCTTGCTCGAGGCGATGCGCGCGGCCGAAGGGCGCGACCGCATCGCCTGGAACTACGCGCATGGCTTTGCCGATATTTTCGACCTCGGGCGCAAATGGCTGATCCAGGGCAGCGAACGCTGGGGCGAGGGGCCGTGGGCCGTGACCCGCGTCTATCTCGGCTTTCTCACCCACCTCCCCGACACGCTGATCGAGCGCAAATTCGGGCCTGCGAGCGCGGCGCTCGTGCGCGAGGAGGCCGCGCCGATCGAGGCGGGCTTCACCGCGAGCCAGGCGCCCGACACCATGATCGCGCCGCTCACGGCCTTCGACCGGTCGCTCAAAGAGCGCGGGCTCAACCCCGGCACGTCGGCCGATCTGACCGTGGCGACGCTGTTCGCTTGGCGGCTCGAACAGGCAAATTAAGGCCGGAATCCAAGGCGCCGCGGCAATAATCGACTTGCCCACGGTTCCACCCCCGGCTTATGTTCACGCCCGCCGCACCCCGTTAGGGGTTGCGGACCAAGGCGTTTCGATGGCGGCATTTCCGCCAGCGCCCGCGAGATTGATTTCGATTGTATCAGCCCGTTAGGAGGGGGTTCATGCCCAAGATCAGTGGAGTTTGTGTCGGCGAATCGCTTGTCGGTGACGGCAACGAAGTCGCCCATGTCGATTTGCTTCTCGGTCCGCGCGGCAGCGCCGTCGAGACGGCGTTCTGCAACGCGTTGACCAACAACAAGGACGGCTTCACCACCCTGCTTGCGGTGATCGCGCCGAACCTTCTCTGCAAACCCCCGACGATTCTTTACAACAAAGTCACCATCAAGGACGCGCGCCAGGCGGTGCAGATGTTCGGCCCGGCACAATATGCCGTCGCCAAGGCCGTGGCCGATTCCGTCGCCGAAGGCGTGATCCCCGCCAACGAGGCCGACGATCTCTACGTCTCCGTCGGCGTGTTCATCCACTGGGAAGCCAAGGACGACAAGAAGATCCAGGACTTCAACTATCGCGCCACCAAGGAAGCCATTGCTCGCGCCGTCAAGGGCGAGCCGAAGGCCTCCGAGGTCACCGCGAAGAAGGACGCCGCGCACCATCCGTTTGCGGCCGGTTGAAAAGGAGAACCCCCAGGTCGGGGGCAACCCGGCAAATCAGCTGGTCCGGGCCCGATACAGCGGTGGCTCCAAAAGCTGGGTTTCTAACGAATAGCGCGTTCGCGCATTAAGCTTGCGATCGCCGCTCTCGGATGAGGGCGGCGATCTCTTTTTGCGTGAGCGCGCCCGAGTGGAGCGAGGTCGCCACGAGCGCGCCGCTTGCGCCTGCCGCGGCAAGCTCGGCAAGATCGGCGCCGTTCCTGACGCCGCCCGCGGCGAACACCGCGCGGCCGCCTCCCCTGCCGATAAGGGCAGCAAGCCCGTCGAGATCGGGGCCCTGGCTTGCGCCGACGCGGGCGAGATTCATGGCGATGACGCGGTCCGGCCACAGATCGGCATCGGTGAAGAGCGCGCTCGGACCGATCGGTCCTTCAGCGCCGAAATCGAGCGACAGCACGAGGCTTTCCCCGAACGCCTCTTTGATCTCCAGCCAATCCTCGGCGGTCTTGACGCCCTCGCTGCCGATCACGAGCGTCGCACCGAGCGGCAGCCAGAAGGCGCAGTCGCCGACGCCCGAGAACCCGGCATCGACCCAGATCGCGACGTTGGGAAGGGCATAGCCGAGACCGCGCACCAGCTCGAAATTCGAGCCGATGCCGGTAATCGCGTCGAGGTCGGCAATATAGAGGACGGAGGAGCTCGCGGCGGCGAGGAGACCGCGGGCGATGGCGGCGGGATCACCGGGATGGCCGAACGGGCTTGCAACCGGACGATATTCGGTGCGCGGTCCCGCCTTGGCATGGACAGCGTTGCCGTCCATCAGGTCGAGCGCCGGAATGACGGTGAAGTCGCTCATTGTGCTCATGGCCGGCTACCCATAGCAAAAATTCTCGCGCATTGCCCAGCTTGACCGGAGACGCCGCGCCTCCTAGGGGTCAGACGGTATCGCGAGGGGTCAGGAGCGCCATGTTTTCCGTGATCGGGTGGGATCTTGGCGGCGCCAATCTCAAGCTTGCCCGCATCGAAGACCGGCGCGCGGTGGCGGTCGCCCAGATCCCCTGCCCGCTCCGGCAGGACGCGAGCAAATTCGATGCCGCGCTCGCCGAGGCGCTGCCGCTCTGCCCGGCCGGGGCGGTGCATGCCGTCACCATGACCGGCGAGCTTTCCGATGTGTTTAGAGATCGCGCCGAGGGCGTCGCCTATCTCGTCCAGATGATGCGGGGGGCCGCGGACGGCGAGGCGGTGTTCTACGGCGGCAGGGCGGGTTTTCTCCGCGACACCGGCGCCGTCGAGCGCGTGAACGACGTGGCGTCGGCCAATTGGCATGCGAGCGCGAGCCTGATCGGCCGGTCTCATCCCGAGGCGTTGCTCATCGACGTCGGCAGCACGACCACCGACCTCATTCCGGTCAAAGGCG
>DATEMT010000121.1:0-12812 GCA_035275445.1 Methyloceanibacter sp.
ATTGATTTGCCGATTTCACGAGAGAGGTGACCTATGAGAACTGACCAGAGCCCTGCGACCGAGAGCCCGCGCTCGCGTTGGGCGAACCGCAGGCCAGCGCTTGTCGCGGCCTCCGCCCTGATTGCGACGGGCGCATTGGGACTGATCCTCGGCAATGGCGTGCCCTTTGCCGTGGCCGAGACCGCCGTGGCCCCGCAGACCATCGAAACGCCCTACGGCCGCGCACCGGTGAGCTTCGCCGACCTCGTCGCCAGGGTCAGCCCCGCCGTGGTCAGCATCAACGTCAAGGGTGACGTCAAGGTCGCCGACAACGACACGGAAATTCCGGGAATGCCCGACATTCCCGAGGACAACCCGCTCTACGATTTCTTCAAGCAGTTCAAAAAGGGAATGCCGCAGGCGCCGGCGAAGCCGACGCCGAGTCTCGCGCAGGGATCGGGGTTCTTCATTTCGGCCGACGGGTTCGTGGTCACCAACAATCACGTGGTCGAGGACGCCGAGGACATCACCGTGACGCTGGAAGGCGGCGAGAAGTACACCGCCAAGCTGATCGGCTCCGATCCGCGCACCGACGTTGCCCTGATCAAGGTCAACGCTCCGGGCAAGACCTTCCCCTTCGTCGAGTTCTCCGGCAAGGATCCGCGGGTCGGCGACTGGGTGCTCGCCGTCGGCAATCCGTTCGGCCTCGGCGGCACGGTGACGGCCGGCATCATCTCGGCCCATAACCGCGACATCGGTTCCGGTCCTTACGATTATCTCCAGATCGACGCGGCGGTGAACCGCGGCAACTCCGGCGGTCCGAGCTTCGACCTCGACGGCAAGGTCGTCGGCATGAACACCGCCATCTTCAGCCCGAGCGGCGGCAGCGTCGGTATCGCCTTCGCTGTGCCGGCCGCGCTTGTCAAAGAGGTTGTCGGTGAGTTGCAGAGCCATGGCTCGGTCGATCGCGGCTGGCTTGGCGTCGTCATCCAGAACGTCACCGACGACATCGCCGACTCGGTCGGAATGGCCGAGGCCAAGGGCGCCATGATCACCAAAGTGACCGAGGACGGTCCCGCGGCGAAGCAGGACATCAAGCCCGGCGACGTCATCGTCGAGGTCAACGGGGAGAAGATCCAAGACTCGCGCGACCTCGCCCGCAAAGTCGCCGAGCTCAACCCCGACACCAATGTCGATCTGTCGATCGTTCGCTACGGCGAGAAGCGGCACGTCAACATGAAGCTCGGCACGTTTCCGAACAACAAGCAGCTTGCCGCGCTCGAAGAGGACAAACCCGACGCGGGCGAGCAATTGAAGGATCTCGGCCTGTCGCTGGCGCCCGCCACCAAATTCCCGGGCGCGGGCGAAGAGGGCGTGGTGATTACCGAGGTCGATCCCAAGAGCGACGCCGCCGACAAGGGCCTCAAGCCCGGCGACGTCATCCTCGAAGTGGCCGGCGTCAGCGTCTCCAACCCCTCCGACGTCGCCGCCGGGGTCAAGAAGGCCATGGACGGCGCCAAGTCGGACAAGGACACGGTCAAGGTCCTCATGCAAGTCAAGACCGGCGATCAGACGCGCTTCATTGCGCTCTCCCTGAAGAAGGCTTAAAGGCCACTTCGACCGCCGGAGGGCGGCGCGGCTCCCCCCGACCGCGCCGCCCGGCTTTTATCGCCATCGGTTGCGGCAGCGTCATCCGGAGATCAGAACCCGTGCGTGTGCTGGTTATCGAGGACGATCAGGAGACCGCCTCCTTCCTCGGGCGCGCCCTCAAAGAGTCGGGTCACGTGGCCGAATATGCCGGCGACGGACAAACCGGGCTCGAGCTCGCTAGAGCCAATGCCTACGACGTGCTCATCGTGGATCGCATGCTGCCGAAACGCGACGGGCTGGCAGTGATCGGGGCGCTGCGTGCCGAGGAGATCCGAACGCCTGCGCTCATCTTGAGCGCGCTTGGCGAAGTGGACGATCGCGTCAAGGGCCTGCGCGCGGGCGGCGACGACTATCTCACCAAGCCCTACGCCTTCAGCGAGCTTCTCGCCAGGATCGAGGCGCTCGCGCGCCGGAGCGCGCCGGAGGAGGGGAACACCCGTCTCGTCGTCGGCGATCTCGTGCTCGACCGGCTCACCCACAAGGTGACGCGCGGGGGCGAGGCCATCATGTTGCAGCCGCGCGAGTTTCGCCTGCTCGAATATCTGATGAAACATGCGGGCCAGGTGGTGACCCGCACCATGCTTCTGGAAAATGTCTGGGACTATCATTTCGACCCGCAAACCAATGTCATCGACGTCCACATTTCCCGACTCCGGTCCAAAATCGACAAGAGCTTCGGCAACCCGCTCCTCCACACCGTCCGCGGCGCGGGCTACAGCATCCGTGACAGCGCTCACTAAGCTGTTCCGGACCACCACGTTTCGCCTATCGCTGACCTATCTTGCGCTGTTCAGCACCGCGGCGATCCTCGCCATCGCCTATATCTACTGGAACACGACGGTGCTGCTGTCGCGGCAGCTCAATCAGACGATCGACGCCGAGCTGAAAGGTCTCGCCGAGCAGTACCGGGCCGGCGGCTTGGACCAGCTCGTCCGCATCGTCGCCGAACGCAGCGAGACGCCCGGCAACAGCCTCTACCTCGTCGCCGACGGCGAGGGCCATCGCATGGCGGGAAATCTCGACGCGGTGGCGCCGGAGCTGTGGAATAGCGTCGGGCCGGTCGAGTTCTATTACCGTCGCCCGGCGGAGGGAGGCGTGGAGCGGCGGCTCGCCTTCGCCAATGTGTTCAGGCTGACGAGCGGGTACCGCCTGATCGTCGGGCGCGATATCGAAGATCGCCGCGAGCTTGCGCGCATGGTCCGCTCGGCCATGTTGTGGGGGCTCGGCGTGATGGCGCTGTTCGGCATCGGCGGCGGCTATTGGGTGAGCCGGAAGCTGCTCGCCCGCATCGACACGCTGTCGGCGACCACGCGCACCATCATGGCCGGCGATCTCGGCGGGCGCCTGCCCGTGGCCGGCTCCGGCGACGAGCTCGACCGATTGTCGGAAAGCCTCAATCTCATGCTCGCGCGGATCGAGCAGCTCATGGCCGCCATGCGCGAGGTCTCGGACAACATCGCCCACGACCTCAAGACCCCGCTCAACCGCCTGCGCAACCGCGTCGAGGCGGCGCTACGCGAGCCTTATGGCGAGCCGGTCTATCGCGAGGCGCTGGAGCGAACCATCGAGGAGGCCGATAGCCTCATCAAAACCTTCAACGCGCTTCTTTCCATCGCTCGCATCGAGGCCGGCGCGGGCGGCGAGAACCGCGAGCGGCTGGACGTCGCCTCGCTGCTTTGCGACGTGGCCGAACTTTACGAGCCGGTCGCGGAGGAGCGCGGGCTCGTGCTCAAGGCTGAGGCCAAAGGCCCGGTCTTCGTCCGCGCCGACCGGCAATTATTGGGCCAAGCCATCGCCAATCTCATCGACAACGCGCTCAAATATGGAACGGCCGAGACCAACGGCGCAGGCGGCGGCAAGGCGCCCGACGTCGAAGTGACCGCGACCGAGAGAGGCGACGTGGTCGAGATCGCGGTCACCGATCGCGGACCGGGCGTTCCCGCCTCCGACCGCGAGCGCGTGCTCGAACGCTTCGTCAGGCTCGAGGAGAGCCGGTCGGAGCCCGGCAGCGGCCTGGGATTGAGTCTTGTCGCGGCGGTGGCGCGGCTGCATGGTGGCCGCCTGAGACTTGAGGACAATGCGCCCGGGCTCAGGGTGGTCCTCGCTTTGCCGAGCGGGAGCGAGACCGCCGCGAAGGGGGTGCCGGCTCAGGAGCAGGCGGGATCAGAGACCAGGGCAGCCTAACCCCGTTCGTCGAGCGCATCACCGAGGCCCCGTGCGTATACGATGCAGCGCGGGGCGCCGACGTTCTCCAAAGCCTCACCCAGGCGTTCCGCGACGCCGCCGAGTTCGCGCCCGCTGCGGCCGTCATCGCCGAGGCGCCAAAAGCGCGCGCGCTGCTCGAAGCCGCCTTCTCCGCTTCGCCCTATCTTGCCGCTCTCGCGCAGAGAACTCCCGCCGATCTTGCCGCATGCCTCCTCTGCGACCCCGAGGCCCATGCGCGGGAGGCGCGGATCGGCCTTGCCGACGCGGTCGCAAAGGCATCGACCTCGCAGGAGGTCGCGGCCCATCTGCGGCACTTCAAGCGGCGCATGGCGCTCCTTGCCGGCCTCGCCGATCTCGGCGGGGTGTGGTCGACCGAGGGCACGCTCCATGCGCTGAGCGCCACGGCCGATGCGGTGCTGGAACAGGCGACGGCGTATCTCTTCCGCAAGGCGCGCGAGGCGGGCCAGGTCGAGCCGCACGGCGAGCCGGGCGACGCGCCCGGCTATTTCGTCATCGCCATGGGCAAGCTCGGCGCGTTCGAGCTCAACTATTCGAGCGATATCGACCTCATCGTGTTCTACGACGCCGATCGCGGGCTGAAGCCCGAGATCGAGCCGTCAACCTTCTTCGTGCGGCTCACGCGCGACCTCGTCCGTCTGCTCCAGGAGCACACCGCCGACGGCTACGTTTATCGCACCGATCTCAGGTTGCGGCCCGACCCCGGCGCGACGCAGATTGCGCTCTCGGTCGAGGCGGGGCTCACCTATTACGAAAGCTTCGGTCAGAATTGGGAACGCGCGGCCCTGATCAAGGCGCGGGTCGCGGCCGGCGACATCGCGGCGGGCAAGGAGTTCTTGGCGCAGCTCGCCCCCTTCATCTGGCGGAAATATCTCGACTTCGCCGCGGTCGCCGACATCCACGCCATGAAGCGGCGGGTCCACGCCTTCAAGGGCCATGGCGCCATCGCCGTCGAGGGGCACGACATCAAGCTCGGCCGCGGGGGCATCCGCGACGTCGAGTTCTTCGCCCAGACCCAGCAGCTCATCGCCGGCGGCCGTCATCCCGAGCTCCGCACGCGGGGGACGGTCGAGACGCTCGATCGCCTCGCCAAAGGCGGCTGGATCGCGCCCGATGCCGCCAAGGAACTGAGCGCCGCTTATCTTTTCCTGCGCCGCATCGAGAACCGCCTGCAAATGGTGGAAGACCAGCAGACCCACATCATTCCCGCCGAACGGCGAGAACTCGATCGCGCCGCGAGGCTGTGCTGCTTTGCCGAGACCGATGCCTTCGGCGATGCCCTGCTGGCCCGGTTCAAGCGGGTCGAAACCCATTACGAGGCCCTGTTCGAGCGGCTGCCTGAGGTGCCGAACTCAGCGCCCGCGCTCGTCGGCGGCTTCGACGAGGACAGCCCGGCGGCGCAAGCCGGGCTGAAACGCCTCGGCTTCCACAACCCGGAAGCGGCGCTTGCCGCGATCCGGGCCTGGCAGTCGGGCCGCTACGCCGCGACCCGCAGCGGGCGCGCGCGCGAGCGACTGGTCGAGTTCCTGCCCTTGCTGCTCGACGCGTTCGGCCGCACCGCCGAGCCCGACCTCGCGCTCGTCACCTTCGACCGCGTGATCGGCAGCATGCCGGCCGGGCTCCAGCTCTTCTCGCTGCTCGCCGCCAATCCGAGCTTGCTCCGTCTCTTCGCCGATATCATGGGAACGGCGCCGCGGCTTGCCCGCATCATCGGCAGGCGGCCGCTTCTGCTCGACGCCGTGCTCGATCCGGCTTTTTTCGGCAACGCGCCGACGCGCGGGCGGCTCAAGGAGCTTGCGGGTAGCGCGCTTGACGAGGCGCGGGACTACCAGGAGACGCTCGACCGCGCGCGGATGGTCGGGCGCGAACAGGCGTTCCTGACCGGCGTGCGGGTGATCTCCGGCACGCTCTCGGCGCGACAGGCCGGCGCCGCCTACGCCGATCTCGCCGAGACGTTGATCGAAATGCTGGCGAAGCGCGTGGAGGAGGAGCTTGTCCGCAGCCACGGGCGCATGCCGGGAGGGGAGGCGGCGATCCTCGCCATGGGCAAGCTGGGGGGCCGGGAGACGACCGCGGACTCCGACCTCGATCTCATCGTCGTTTACGATTACGCGGGCGAAGGGGCCCAGTCCGACGGACCCAAGAGCCTTCCCGGTCCGCAATACTATACGCGCTTCACCCAGCGCCTGATCGCCGCGCTCTCGGCCGAGACGGCCGAGGGCTCGCTCTACCAAGTCGATATGAGGCTCCGGCCCTCGGGGAGCCAGGGCCCGGTCGCGACCAGGCTGTCGAGCTTCATCGCTTACCAGAAGGGCTCGGCCTGGACATGGGAGCATCTTGCGCTCACCCGGGCGCGTGTCGTGAGCGGCCCGGCGCCGCTCAGAGACAAGATCGCCGCCACGATCAAAGAGGTGCTCTCGGCGCCCCGCGACCGCAGCGCGGTTGCGGCAGATGTCAGAACGATGCGGGAGAAGATCGCGGGCGAGAAGGGCAGTTCCGATATCTGGGATCTGAAGCAAGTGCGCGGCGGGCTGATCGACCTCGAATTCATCGCCCAGTTCCTTCAGATCGTTTCGGCCGCAAACCACCCCGACGTGCTCGACCAGAATACGGAGACGGCGCTCGCGAAGCTTGCCGGGGCGGGCGCGCTCGCGCCCGGCGATGCCGAGATTCTCGTTCCTGCGGCGCGGCTCTATCACACCCTGACGCAGGTGCTGCGGCTCTGTCTCGACAAGCCGTTCGTCGCCGACGAGGCGCCGCGCGCGCTGAAGGACCTGCTCGCCCGCGCCGCCGAGATGCCCGATTTCGCCACACTCGAAGCGACGCTGAAAGATACCCTTACCGCCGTGCACGAGGCCTTCGACCGCATCGTGGCGTAAGGCGGAGAGGCGATCCTTCTAGGCGGAGGCCGCCGCGAGTTCCGGCGCCTTGTCGGCGATCACGGGCTGCAACGGCAGCATGCAGGTGACGGTCGTGCCCTGGCCTTCGCGGCTGGTGATGCGGAGCGTCCCGCCATGCAACTCGACCAGCGCGCGAGAGATGGCCAACCCCAGCCCGCTGCCCTGATGGCTCTTGGAGAACTGGTTCTCGACTTGCTCGAAGGGCCGGCCGAGCTTGACGATGTCGGCATCGGCAATGCCGATGCCGGTATCCCTGATGGCTATTTTCACGTAGCCGCGCGTGCGCGCGAGATGCACATCGACGCTGCCGCCGTCGCGGGTGAATTTGACGGCGTTGGAGAGCAGGTTGAGGAATACCTGCTTGAGCGCGCGCCGGTCGGCCTCGAGCGGCAGGTGCTGCGGCCCGTGGCGCGAGAGCCCGATATTGCGCTCGGCGGCCGCCTGGCTCACCACCTTCATGCTGTCGGCGACGATATCGGCGAGATCGACCCTGCCGACATCGAGCGACATGCGGCCGGCCTCGATCTTCGACATGTCGAGAATGTCGTTGATGACTTCGAGCAGATAGTTGCCGCTGGCGAGGATGTCGCGGGCGTATTCCTGGTATTTGGGGTGGCCGACGGGGCCGAACAGCGATTGCGTCATCACTTCGGAGAAGCCGATCACGGCGTTGAGCGGCGTGCGCAGCTCGTGGCTGATATTGGCCAGGAACTCGGATTTGGCGCGATTGGCGGCCTCGGCCCGGTTCTTCTCCAGCGCGTATTTCTCGGCGAGATCGACCAGTTGCTGCTTTTGCTGCTCGAGCTCGCGGCTCGAAAGCTTTTCCCCCGCGACGCTCGCGCGGAGTTGCTGCTCGCTGTCGGCGAGGCGTTGCTGAGACTGCTTCAACACGGTGATGTCGGTGCCGACGCTGACATAGCCGCCGTCGCGCGTGCGGCGCTCGTTGATGTGCAGCCAGCGCCCGTCCTCGATCTGCGCCTCGTAGGTGCGGCTGTCGTCGTCGTGGGAACCGGTCATGCTCACGCGCTTGGAGACGATCGGCTCCGATGCGCCGGCGATCACCTCGTCATAGGAGCTGCCGGGGCGCACCATGTCGTCGCTGAGGCCGTGGAACTGCTGATATTTGCTGTTGCACATCACCAGGCGATTGTCCCGGTCCCACAGCACAAAGGCTTCGGAAATGGTTTCCACCGCGTCGCGCAGCCTCGCGTTCTCGTCCGCCGAGCCGACCGGGACGGCGGTGTCGGCGTTCTCGGCGGCGACGGCGATGCCGGTCAAGTAGGGCTCGCGATCGGGCCCGCGGGCGATCTCGCCGCGGAGCCGCACCGTGACCCAATGGCCGTCGGCGTGACGGAGCCGGAACGAGCGGTCGAAATGAGAAAGGTCTTCGCGCAAGTGCCGGTCAACTTCGCCGCGAAGATCGTCCTCGGGATGCAGCGCGCGCGCCACCGCGCCGAAGGCCATGGCCTTGTCGCTGGGGTCGAGGCCGAGCAGCCGGTACATTGGCGCCGACCAATGGACGTGGCCGCGGGCGAGATTCCACCGCCACACGCCGCAGCCGGTGAGCGCCTCGGCCAGGTCGCCGGCGACGCTGCTTCTTTCCGCGCGGGCCGAAACCGGACCGAGAGACCAGAGCCCGCAAGCGAGCAGCGCGAGCACGAGCCCGGTGAGCACGAGGAGGGTGATCTCGAGCCGCGCTCCCTGCCGCCAATCGGCAAGCGCGGAATCGACCGGCTGGATAAACGCGAGCTGGCTGTCGCCGACATTGCGTACGGCGACGAGGGCATCGGTTCCGTCGAAGAGGGTAAGGCGGAGGACGCCCGCCTCGGCGCCGAAGGTGGTGAGCGGCTGCTGGGGTCCGAGCACGGTCACGAGGTCGCCCTTTGGCGCGCTGTCGAGCGGCGCGCGAGCCTCGATGTTGCCTTCGGCGTCGGCCAGCAGGATGACGCGGTCCATCCCGAGACCGCGCCTGGGCAGGCTATCGGCGAGCGCCTTCTGCCAATCGCTGTCGGGCTTGAGCTTCTTGTCCTTGAGGTTCGCCGCGGTCGCGTCGGCGATCAGGTCGAGCCGGTACTCGGCCTCGGCGAAGGCGGCGCGCTTGCCTGAAATGATCTGGGCGGCGAAACCGAGGATGGCGACGGCGGCAAAGCCCGCGAGCAGGAGGGGAAGGAGGCGGCGAACCCGCTCGGTGTCAGGGAAATAGCGGCCGACGAGGTCGCGGAGGTCCAGCCAAAGCGGACCTGCGAATCCGAATCCCTCGCGCGCCGAACGCGCCTGCGCCATCCGGTCCCCCTACATTCTCCTGCTTAGAGCCGGAGACGTGCCGCATCTCCGAATCGCCCTCATCGCATTGGAATCGATGGAGGCTCGCTCTGTCCAGACCAAAGCTGTGGAAAATCGGTTAATAACCCGTTGACGCTGCCGCGACTCTTAGGCCCCGCCCAAGGTTTTGCTGACGATCTCGTAGCTGTCGGTGGACAAGGATTGGGCCGCCAGGCCTTCGAGCGCCGCCTTGGCGTGGGCTTGGCGCGTCTTCTCGAGGATGCGCCAACTCTCGAAGGCGCCCAGGAGCCGTGCCGCGACGTGCGGGTTGAACCGGTCGATTTCGAGAGCCTGGGCGGCAAGAAGCCGGTAGCCGGCCCCGTCGGCGCGGTTGAAGCCGGTCGGGTTGGAGTGGATGAAGCTTCCGATCAGCGCGCGGATGCGATTGGGGTTCTTCAGGGAGAATTTCGGGTGGGAGAGCAGCGCTTCAACGGTCTCGACCGAATCCGCCCGCGCCGCCCGCGCCCGCACCGCAAACCACTTGTCGAGCACCAGAGGCTCGTCCTGCCAGCGCGCGTAGAAATGTTCGAGCGCGGCCTCGGATGAAGGCCCGGGCAGTTGCGACAGAATGGAGAGGGAAGCGATCGCGTCCGTCATGTTGGTCGCCTCGCGGTAATGACGTTCGGCGCGCGCGATCTCGGCGGCCGCTCCGGTCGCGACGAGGAGATCGAGCGTGGCGTTGCGGAGCGCCCTCAGCCCCGCGCTCGCGGCGTCCGGCGAATAAGGGCCGCGCGGCTGAGAGCTGTCGTAAAGCTCGGCCAGGGTCTGCCGGAGCGCGGTGCCGGTCCGAGCGCGCAAGGCTTCGCGCACGCGGTGCACGGCATCGGTGTCGACGTTGCGGCCAAGCTCGCGCGCGATATCGGATTCGCCCGGTAGCTTCAGGAACTCGGCGCGATAGGCCGGGACCAGGCCGGCATCGCTCGCGGTTGCGCCGAGGACCTCGGCGAGACGCGCGGCCCCGTCGCCGCCCGCAAGCTTCGAGCCGTCGCCGTCGCGCGCGGCGGCGGTGAGAAGATTTGTGGCGTAAGTCTGCGCCGCCTGCCAGCGGTTGAAGGGGTCGCTGTCATGCGTCATCAGGAACTCGATCCTGCCGGCATCGAGACCGGTGGTGATGCGGACCGGGGCGGAAAACCCGCGGAGCAGCGACGGCGTCGGCGGGGAGGGTACGTCGCGGAAGGTGAAGACCTGCTCGCGATCAGTCACCTCGATCAGGCCGTCGCTCGAGGCGGCGCCGTCGAGCGTCAGCGGCAGCTCATCGCCGTTGGCGCCGATCAGCCCGAGCTTGAGCGGGATCATCATCGGCTTCTTCTTCGCTTGACCCGGCGTCGGCGGCACGACTTGGCTCACCGAGAGTCGCGCCGTCTTGGCGCGCGGATCGTAGTCGAGCGTGCACGCCAACTCGGGCGTCCCGCTCTGGGTGTACCACAGCATGAATTGGGAGAGGTCGCGCCCGGTCGCGTCGGCCATCGCCGCGACGAAATCCTCGACCGTCACCGCCTGTCCGTCATGGCGCTCGAAATAGAGGTCGAGCCCTGCGCGAAAGCCGTCGCGGCCAAGAAGCGTTTGCAACATGCGGCAGAGCTCGGCGCCCTTCTCGTAGACGGTCGCCGTGTAGAAATTGTTGATCTCGATATAGGAGGCGGGACGAACGGGATGGGCGAGCGGGCCTGCGTCCTCGGGAAACTGGTGCGTCTTCAGGAGGCGAACGGCGGCGATGCGCTCGACCGGCCCCGAGCGGGTGTCGGCGGTGAATTCCTGGTCGCGGAAAACGGTGAGCCCTTCCTTCAAACAGAGTTGGAACCAGTCGCGGCAGGTGACGCGGTCGCCGGTCCAATTGTGAAAATACTCGTGCGCGATCACGCCTTCGATCGAGGCGTAGTCGGCGTCGCTCGCAGTGTCGGGACGGGCGAGCACGAGCTTGTCGTTGAAGATGTTGAGGCCCTTGTTCTCCATCGCGCCCATGTTGAAATCGCTGACGGCGACGATGTTGAACACGTCGAGATCGTATTCGCGGCCGAACCGCTCCTCGTCCCAGCGCATGGCGCGTTTCAGCGACTCCATCGCCCAGGCGCAGCGGTCCTCCTTGCCCGGCTCGACATAGATGGCGAGATCGACCTTGCGGCCCGAGGCGGTGACGAAGCTGTCGGGCACGCGGGCAAGATTGCCGCCGACGAGCGCGAAGAGATAGGACGGCTTGGGGAAGGGGTCGTGCCAAATGGCGAAATGGCGCCCGGTGCCGGGAATGTCGCCTTGCGCCAGGGGATTGCCGTTCGAGAGCAGCACGGGCACGGCGGCGCGGTCGGCCTCGACGCGCACGGTATAGACGGCGAGCACGTCGGGCCGGTCGATGAAGTAGGTGATGCGGCGGAAGCCTTCCGGTTCGCACTGGGTGCAATAGGTGCCGCGCGAGCGGTAGAGGCCGGAGAGTGCGGTATTGGCGTCCGGATTGCAGGTGGTCGCGATCTCGAGCGTGAACGGCTCGGCCGGAACCGAAGCAATCGTGAGCGTGGTGTCGGTGACGGCATACTCGTCGGGCGCAAGACGCCTGCCGTTCAGTGCGAGGCTCTTGAGGACAAGGCCTTCGCCGTTCAGCACGAGCGGCCGTTTGCCGTCCGCCGCTTCGGGATTGGGCCGGACCTTGAGCTTGGCGTCGATGCGCGTGTCGCTCGGATCGAGGGCAATGTCGAGCTCGACCGCCTCGATGAGATGATCGGGCGGCGCGTAGTCCGCGAGCAGCTTCGGCTTGCGGCTCATATCGTGCATGAACGAACCTCGTTTGACCGTGACAGACTAATCGAGATCGACGCGGCGCAAACGGAGCGCGTTGCCGACGACCGAGACCGAGGAGAAGCTCATGGCCGCCGCGGCGATGATCGGCGAGAGCAGGATACCGAAGGCGGGATAGAGCACGCCCGCGGCGACCGGAACGCCGAGCCCATTGTAGACGAAGGCGAAGAACAAGTTCTCCTTGATGTTGCGCATGGTGGCGCGGGCGAGGTTGACGGCGCGCACCACGCCGCGGAGATCGCCTTTGAGCAAAGTCAGCCCCGCACTCTCCATGGCGACGTCGGCGCCGGTGCCCATGGCGATGCCGACATCGGCCTGCGCCAGCGCCGGCGCATCGTTGATGCCATCGCCGGCCATGGCCACGACCGCGCCCTTTGCTTGCAACCCCTTGACGATGGTGAGCTTGTCCTCGGGCCTCAGGCTCGCCCGCACTTCGTCGATGCCGAGAAGCGCGGCGACGGCCTTTGCCGTCGTCTCGTTGTCGCCGGTCGCCATCACGATCTTCAGCCCGAGGCGGTGAAGCTTGGCGATGGCCTCGGCGGCCGTCGCCTTGATCGGATCGGCGACGGCAACGAGCCCGGCGAGCTTGCCGTCAACGCCGAGGAACATCACGGTCTCACCTTCTTTCCGCCGCGCCTCGGCCGAAGACGCCAGCGGCGAGGGATCGATCTTGGCGCTTTCCATCAGGCGCTGATTGCCGAGGAGAGCGTTGCGCGTGGCCACGCGGCCCTTGACGCCTTGGCCGGTCACGGCGCCGAAATCCGCAACCTTGTCCAGTGCAAGTCCACGCGCTTCGGCGCCGCGCAGGATCGCGGCGGCGAGCGGATGCTCGCTGCCCGCTTCGAGCGCAGCCGCGAGAAGCAAGACCTCGTCGGGTGCAAAGCCCGGCATGGTCTCGATACCGGTCAGCGCGGGCTTTCCTTCGGTCAAGGTTCCCGTCTTGTCGACGAC
>DATEMT010000122.1:0-2328 GCA_035275445.1 Methyloceanibacter sp.
TTCCACGCGACGCCTCCGGCAAGCACCATGGCCGCCGACACGCCCAGCGCAATCGCAAGCTTACGCATCATTTTGCCTCCGTGGTTTGGGTGCCTCTACCGGCCGGCAGAGCGCAACGAGGATATGCCATGATTCGGCGCATCGACACCCCGCCCCGGCGCGCAGCCTTTACCAAACGTTTGCGCTGGCCGCATCGAGGCCCGACGACCTCGCGCCGCCGCTCTTGCCGCCATGGCCGCGGGCGTTTATAGAGTCGCCTTTGATGACCTTCGCCGCGCCAGGCTCGAACACTTCCTTCCCTCACCGCCATCTTCTTGGAATCGAAGGGCTTTCGCCTGCCGAGATCGTGATGCTGCTCGATCTGTCGGAACAGGCCGTCACCCTCAGCCGGCAAATCGACAAGAAACGCGACGATCTTCGCGGCCGCACGCTGATCAATCTCTTCTTCGAAGCCTCGACCAGGACCCAGAGTTCGTTCGAGCTTGCCGGCAAGCGCCTCGGCGCCGACGTGATGAACATGTCGGTCGGCACGTCCTCGGTGCAAAAAGGCGAGACCCTCATCGACACCGCGGTGACGCTCAACGCCATGCGCCCCGACATCCTCGTGGTGCGCCACTACGCCGCCGGCGCGGTCGAGCTTCTGTCGCAGAAGGTCGATTGCTCCGTCATCAATGCCGGCGACGGAAGCCACGAGCATCCGACCCAGGCCCTGCTCGACGCACTGACCATCCGCCGCCACAAAGGCCGCATCGAGGGGCTCATCGTCGCGATCTGCGGCGACATCCTTCACTCGCGGGTGGCGCGCTCCAACATCCTTCTGCTCAACGCGCTCGGCGCGCGCGTTCGCGTCGTGGCGCCTTCCACCCTGATGGCGGCCGGCATCGAGCGGCTCGGCGTCGAGGTGTACACCTCGATGCGCGAGGCCCTGGCCGACGCCGACATCGTCATGATGCTCAGGCTTCAGCGCGAGCGCATGACCTCGAGCCTGGTCCCGAGCCAGCGCGAGTATTTCCACTTCTTCGGCCTCGACTATGACAAGCTCGCGCACGCCAAGCCGGACGCGCTCATCATGCATCCGGGGCCGATGAACCGGGGCGTCGAGATCGACTCCAACGTCGCCGACGACACCCGCAGCGTCATTCGCGAGCAGGTCGAGATGGGCGTGGCGGTGCGCATGGCGGTGCTCCAGGCGCTGGCCTGCCATCTGCCCAACCGGTAGGTGAGGATGCGCGACCGGAACCCACAGCCAAGCCCCGAAGCGCTCGCGCTCGTCAATGCGCGGCTGGTCGATCCCGCCTCGCGTCTCGATCAGCGCGGCGGCGTTCTGATCCGAGACGGCCTCATCGCCGATTTCGGGCCGTATATCGACGCGGGCGCCGCGGGCGATGCCGAGATCGTCGATTGCGCGGGTCTCGTTCTCGCGCCGGGGCTCGTCGACATGATGGTCTTTGCCGGCGAGCCCGGCCACGAGCATCGCGAGACGCTCGCGACGGCGAGCAGCGCCGCATCCGCCGGCGGCGTCACCACGATCGCCTGCATGCCCAATACCGATCCCGTCATCGACGACGTCGCGCTCGTCGATTTCATCCTGCGGCGAGCCCGCGACACGGCGCTCGTCAACGTTCATCCCATGGCCGCCACCACCAAAGGCCTCCTCGGCGAGGAGATGACCGAGATCGGGCTGCTGCGCGAGGCCGGCGCCATCGCTTTCTCCAACGGCAAGACCAGCATCGCCAACGCCAAGGTCATGCGCAACGCGCTCGCCTACGCCAAGGATTTCGGCGCGCTGATCGTGCATCACCTCGAAGATCCGTGGCTCGCCAAGGACGGGGTGATGAACGAGGGCGAAGTCGCGACGCGATTGGGCCTGCGCGGCATTCCCGCCGCCGCCGAGACCATCATGCTCGAGCGCGACATCCGCCTGGTCGAGCTTACCGGCGGCCGCTATCACGCCGCGCAGATTTCGTGCCGGGCGTCACTCGACGTGATCCGAGCGGCGAAGTTGATGGGGCTTCCCGTCACCTGCGGCGTGTCGATCAACCACCTCGCGCTCAACGAGAACGACATCGGCTCCTACCGCACTTTCTTCAAGATGAAGCCGCCGCTGCGGTCCGAAGCGGATCGCCGCGCCATGGTCGAGGGTGTCGCCGGCGGCGACATCGACGTGATCGTTTCGGCCCACGATCCGCGCGGCGCGGAAGGAAAGCGGCGTCCCTTCGCCGAGGCCGCCGACGGCGCCGTCGGTCTGGAAACCCTGCTCGGCGCCGCTCTCGGCCTCTATCACAACGGCCATGTCGATCTGCCGCAACTGCTTCGGGTCCTTGGCGA
>DATEMT010000123.1:0-2379 GCA_035275445.1 Methyloceanibacter sp.
GCCGACATGGGCTATCTCGACCGGCAGGAGTTCGACGGCACGCTCGGCAAGGCGACCGTCGTCGCCATCAAGAAGTTCCAGGCAGCGAACGGCATGGCCGAAACCGGGGCCATGAACGAGGAGCTGATCAAGAGGGTCTACGCGGTCGCGGGCAAAGGCGAGCCGCCTACCGGACATCTCTATGTCAGGCAGGAATTCGGCCGCGTGTTCGATGCGCCAGTCTCGTTCAAGGACCCTGAGACGCCGCTCGGCACGCATCTGTTCACGGCGATGAAATTCGCGCCGGGTGACACCTCAACGCGGTGGATCGGCTTGAGCCTCATGGGCGACAGCCCCGCCGCCGCACTCGACCGGCTCGAAATCCCGAACGACCTTCGCCAGAAGATTTCCGAGCGGCTCACGCCCGGCTCCTCGCTCATCATCGGCGACACAGCCATCAACACGGCGGGCTTGGCCAAGGGCAACGACTTCGTCGTCTGGGCCAAGGAGACCCCGACCAAGATCACCGCGGCGAGCGCCGACGGCGATTTCTCGCCGGCCCCGCGCAAGAAGAAGAAGGCGAAGAGCGTGCGCCGTCCCCTGTTCGACGGATACAGTTCTCAGCGCACGCCGGGCTTCACGCGTGGGTCGGGCTGGCCCTGGTAGCTGCCGCCGGCGGCCCACAGTCGCGCCACGTGAAAGCGGCCCCGGAAACGGGGCCGTTTGCGTTTCTTGCGTTGCCTGTGAATCCGAGAGTTTCGGCGTGGGCCGAGACGCGCATCAAGGCTCGGGCGCTCGCTCCACCGATTTTACGCTCGAGTCGAGGAGCGCGAGGTTGTTGATGATGACCGGGTTTCCCGGATCCCGGTCATAGGCTTTGAGGAATTTCGCCCGCGCTCTCACATAGTCGCCGCGCAGCATGTAGGAGTAGCCCTGGTTGTTCAGGATCGGGACGGTCTCTCCGGCCAGCCTGATCGCGGCACGGTAGGCCTTGTCGGCAAGGTCGAAGCGTCCGATGCGATCGTAACTTCCTGCGAGACAGATCCAGGCCGTGGCGTCCTGCCAGGCCTTCTCGACCGCATCGCGACAATAGCGCTCGGCAAGTCCGAAATTGCCGCGATCGAAATGCTCCAAGCCGAGCTTCAAAGGCTCGTCGGACGGGTAGTATTTGACTTCGGTCGGAATTTCCACCGTGGGCGTGGGGGGAGAGCTCAGCCCGGCGACGCCGAACCCGCCCTCGGCGAGCGGGTAGCATCCCATGACGCCGCCGGCGACAAGTCCGATGGCGAGGCAGGTCAAAGCGCCTCTTCGAACTTGGCTCACCAGCTCCGATCGCGATTGTCTCATCTCTTGGCTTTGGGTCAACTATTGTCCGGGGGCGGGAGCGGGCGGCGGCGGCGGATTGGCGGGCCACTCCGGTCCCGCATCGGGACCCGTCAGGCTTTCGCCGGGAATGGGACCGGCGCGGTAGTTGCGCACCGCGTTGGTCATCCGCTTGCCGTCGACGGCGATGCGGGGATTGCCGACATAAGGAGGCCACGGCGAATCGGTTTGCGTCACCCGATTCACCTCCTTGGCGTCGCCCGAGCTCATCCTCATCGAATCGATGCGCTGCACATATTGGGCGAACTCGTCGTCGCCATAGAGGCCGGTCAGGCAGCGGTGCCTCAGGCAGCATCCGCCGAGGAAAAGGCTCGCGAGCACCACCGCACTGATCCAAGGCTTCATCGCAGTGTCCTCACTTGGAAAGTTCAGGTTTGATCTCGAGCGGTGCAGGCACGATTTTGGTGACCCCGGACTCGGGCCAGAGCAAATGTCCGTAAGGACCCTTCCCTCCCGCGGCGGCGAAGCTGTTGTATTGCTTCTTCACTTCGGGCTGCCCGTTGAGGAAGAAGTCCACATCGTTCGACGGCAGGCGCGAGTCGAGCGGCGTCGCGAGGCGCTGCCCGGGAACTGCGGGTCGCACCAGACGCGGCGTGACGACCACGACGAGATCGGTTTCCTTTTTCAGGTATTGCGAGCTGCGAAAGAGCGCGCCGAGAACCGGCACCGAACCGACCCAAGGAACCTGCGAGACTTGCCGGCGATTCTCGTCCTGCAGCAGGCCGGCGATGGCGAAGCTTTGCCCGTCGCGCAGTTCGACCCTGGTCTCCGCCTCGCGTACGGTCAGCGCCGGAACGTTGAAACCGGCGATCCTGACGGCATTGGCAAAATCGAGCTCGCTGACCGAGGGGAAGACCCGCAAATCGACCGTCCCGCGCGAGAGCACGGTCGGCGTGAAGCTCAGCTCGACGCCGAATTTCTTGTACTCGATGGTGATGGTAGGAACGCCGGCGGTCGTGGCCGTCGGCACGGGAACGGGGAACTCGCCGCCGGCATGGAACCGCGCGGTTTCGCCGG
>DATEMT010000124.1:0-6103 GCA_035275445.1 Methyloceanibacter sp.
TATCCCATTCGCGACGGCATCCCGATCATGCTGCCGGAAGAGGCGCGCAAGCTCGACCAGGGCTAGAACCGTTCGCCTCTGAGCAGGCACGGCACCGTTCCGGTGCGCCCGGCCGCTTCGCTCACCAGGAATCGCTTCATCGCAGGAACGCGATCGACGAGGCCAAGCCCGAGATCGCGCAGCACGCGCAATGGCGCGCTGTCGTTCGAAAACAGGCGGTTCAGCCCGTCCATGACGGCAGCGGAGAAGGCGCTGTCGAAACGGCGCCACCGCTCGTAGCGCTCGAGCGGAACCCCGCCGCCGATATCTATTCCGAGCCGCGCCGTTTCGATCAGGGTCTCGGCGAGCGCGGCGACATCCCGCATGCCGATATTGAGCCCCTGCCCCGCCAACGGATGGACCACATGCGCGGCATCGCCGATCAGCGCGAAACGGTCGGCAACGAAGGTCCGCGCGATCTGCATGTCGAGGCTGAACGACTGGCGCGGCCCGGCGAGCGAGATCGCGCCGAGGCGGTGACCGAAACGCTTGCCGAGCTCTTCGAGGAAGCGGTCGTCGCCCGCAGCCATGATGTGGGCGGCAAGGTCCGCATCCTCGGTCCACACGATCGAGGACCGGTTCCCGGTGAGCGGGAGAATGGCGAATGGGCCGGAAGGAAGAAAGTGCTGCACGGCCTTGCCGCGATGGGGCCGCTCATGCGCGACGGTGGTGACGATGCCGACTTGCGGATAGGACCAGCCCACGCATTTGATGCCGGCGCGCTCGCGCAAGGAAGAGCGTTTGCCGTCGGCGGCAACGAGGAGGCTCGCGGCGATCGGCCCGGCCCGGTCCAGCGACACCTCGACCGCAAACGGTCCGCTGTCGAAGCCGGTCACGCGATCCGACGAATAGAGCGTTATGGCCGGCTCCGCCGCTACGGCCTCGGCGAGCACGCGCGCAAGGTCGCCATGCTCGACCATGAAAGCGCCCTTTCCGTCCTCGCCAAGCTCGTTGTCGAAGACGAGAAGATGCGGACGAAGGCTCGCGTCGAGCGCGCTGTCGGTGATTTCGATCGCTTCGATGGCTTGAGCGGACGGGGCCAGCTTGGGCCAGAGATCGAGCGCCGACAGGAGGTTCTTGCTTGCCGCCGAAAGCGCCAGCGAACGCGCATCGCCCGCGCCGTTTCGGCTTCCGCCCGCGCCTTCCGCGCCGATCAGGGCGATGCGCAACCCGCGCGGGCCAAGACGGGCGAGCGCAAGCGCAAGCGCGCGCCCGAGCGGGCCGCCGCCGGCGATAGCGACATCGAACCGTCCAACTCCGCTTGCACGCCGTTCCGGCATGGGGAGAGCAATGCCACGTTCCGCCTCGCGCGTGAACCTGCTAAAGGCTTCTCACCGAGCAGGGAATTCGCCCGTGAGCCGCGCGCTGGAAGAGCTTCTTTCGATCCTCGATCTCGAACCGCTCGAGGTGAACCTGTTTCGCGGCTTGAGCCCGCAGGTCGGCTGGCAGCGCGTGTTCGGGGGACAGGTGATCGGGCAGGCCCTGGTCGCGGCCCAGCGCACCGTCGAGGGCAGGCTCGCGCATTCCTTGCACGCCTATTTCCTGCGGGCCGGCGATCCCGCCGTGCCGATCATCTACAACGTCGATCGCATCCGCGACGGGGGAAGCTTCACGACACGCCGCGTGGTGGCGATCCAGCACGGGCAGGCGATCTTTTCCATGGCCGCTTCGTTCCACAACGCCGAGCCTGGCCTCCAACACCAGATGGCCATGCCCGAGGTGCCTCCGCCTGAGGCGCTGCCGAGCGAGGCCGAACTCAAGGCGAAATTCATCGACAAGCTGCCGCCGCAGATGAGGGTCTATTGGGAGCGCGAGCGCCCGATCGAGATCAGGCCGGTCGATGTCTCACGCTACCTGTCGCCTCAGAACCGAACGGCAAGCCAGCAGGTGTGGATCAAGGCGACGGGCACGCTCGGCGACGACCTCGCGCTCCATCAATGCGTGCTCGCTTACGCTTCGGACTTCACCCTGCTCGACACGGCGCTGATCGCCCATGGCCGCTTCATCTTCGATCCCTCGCTGATGCTCGCGAGCCTCGACCATTCGCTGTGGTTTCATCGCGACTTCCGGGCCGACGACTGGCTCCTCTACGCGCAAGACAGCCCAAGCTCGGGCGCAGGCCGCGCCTTCTGCCGCGGCACGTTGTTCACCCGGGAGGGGATGCTGGTCGCCTCGACGGCGCAGGAAGGCCTGTTGCGCGAACGCCGTCCCAGGGGCTGATGCCTATTTCATAGGCATTGCCCGTATTTAGCCCATCTTTCGGGCAGCGGGCAACGAACCCAGCAACGCCTCGCCGCACGACGCCGAAAAAATTCCACGCTCAATCAGTCGCTTGCACTTTTTTCGCCGAGTTGGCACGGGGCTTGACTCTCCCCCCATGTCCGCGCGGCCGGAACCGGGTTCCGACCCCGTCCGGCTGCAAACATGGAGGGGTGAAACAGATGAAGCTCGTGATGGCGATCATCAAGCCATTCAAGCTCGATGAGGTGCGCCAAGCCCTCACCGAGCTCGGCCTGCAAGGCATGACCGTGACCGAAGTCAAAGGCTACGGGCGGCAGAAAGGCCATACGGAAATCTATCGCGGCGCCGAATACGCCGTGAACTTCCTGCCGAAGATCAAGATCGAAATCGTCGTCCCGACCAAGATGGTCGACAACGCCGTGGACGGCATCGTCGCCGCGGCCAAGACCGGACAAATCGGCGACGGCAAGATCTTCGTCGTCCCTGTCGAACAGACGGTGCGCATCCGCACCGGCGAAACCAACGATTCAGCTCTGTAAGAGGGGGAGGAAAAAAGATGACCCTTGCCAAATATCTTTCCTCGGCGGTCCTCGCGCTCGCTGCGCTTTTGATCGCCAAGATCGATCCCGCGCTGGCGCAAGAGGCGGCCGAAGCCGCCGCGGCGGCGGCCAAGCCCGCCATCGACAGCGGCGACACGGCGTGGATGCTCACATCGACGGCGCTCGTGCTGATGATGACCATCCCCGGACTTGCGCTGTTCTATGGCGGTATGGTGCGGAAGAAGAACGTGCTCTCCATCGTCATGCAGTGCTTCGCCACGACTTGCATCGTCACCGTGGCGTGGATGGTGCTCGGCTATTCGTGGGCCTTCACCGACGGCGGCGCCATGCAGAGCTATCTCGGCGGCACGTCGCAATTCATGCTCAAGAGCCTCACGCTCGACAGCACCAACGCGCTCGCGGGCACGATCCCCGAATCGGTGTTCATGACCTTCCAGATGACGTTCGCCATCATCACGCCGGCGCTCATCGTCGGCGCCTTCGCCGATCGCATGAAGTTCTCGGCGCTCGTGCTGTTCATGACGCTGTGGCTGCTGTTCGTCTATGCGCCGATCGCGCATTGGGTGTGGGGCGGCGGCTTCCTCGGCGGCGCGGGCGTGCTCGATTTCGCCGGCGGCACCGTGGTGCACATCAACGCCGGAATCGCCGGGCTCGTCACCGCGATCTATCTCGGCAAGCGCACCGGTTACGGGTCGGAGAACATGGCGCCGCACAACCTGGTATACAGCCTGACCGGCGCCGCCCTTCTCTGGGTCGGCTGGTTCGGCTTCAACGCCGGTTCCGCCGTGGCCGCCAACGGTCGCGCGGGCATGGCGATGGCGGTCACCCAGATCGCGACGGCAACGGCCGCGCTCGCCTGGATGTTCGCCGAGTGGGTCGTGCACCGGAAGCCAAGCGTGCTCGGCATCATTTCCGGCGCGGTCGCGGGTCTCGTCGCCATTACGCCGGCTTCGGGCTTCGTCGGTCCGGTCGGGGCGCTGTGGATCGGGGCGGCGGCGGGCGTCGGCTGCTTCTTTGCCGCGACCACGGTCAAGCGCGCCCTCGGCTACGACGACTCGCTCGACGTGTTCGGGGTGCACTGCATCGGCGGCATCATCGGCGCCATCCTGACCGGGGTATTCGCGGTCGAGGCGATCGGCGGCGCCAAGGGCGCTCTCGAAGGCAATGTCGGCCAGATCTGGACGCAAGTGGAAGGCGTCGCCATGACGCTCGCCTGGTCCGGGCTTGCCACCTTCGTCATTCTCATCGTCGTCAATCTCTTGACGGGCGTGAGGGTGAGCCAGCCGGTCGAAGTCGAGGGCCTCGACATCAACCTGCATGGCGAGGTGGTGCCGTAGGGCGCTTTCGCCACGTCACGCTTACGAGGAACCGAAGAGCTGAGCGAAGTCTTCCTCCCTTGACCTAGCTCTCGCGACGAGCCCCGGCCTTTCGCCGGGGCTCTTTTCTTAGGGGATGCGGCGGCCATTGCCGCTTGGGCCGCGATCCCGTAACACCGCGCCATGTCACCGCGCGACACGCCGAAGAGCCTCGACGACCTCGTTCGCTCGCCGTTCGCGCGCCTCGCCCTTCTGCTCGAGAGGATTGCGCCGGGCGCACCGCCCATAGACCTGTCGCTCGGCGAGCCGAAGGCGCTGATCCCGTCCTTCCTCGGCCCGACGCTTCAAGACCATCTCGCCGAGTTCGGCCGCTATCCGCCGGTCAAAGGAATCCCAGCGCTGCGGAGTGCGATCGCCGCTTGGCTGTCGCGGCGATATCCAGTGCTCGAGGGCGCGATCGATCCCGAGAGCCAGGTGCTGCCGCTCAACGGATCGCGCGAAGGATTGTTCTCGGCGATCTTCCCGGCCAAGGCGCGGAAGCCGCAGGTGGCGGAGCCGGTGGTTCTCATTCCGAACCCGTTCTACCAGGCCTATGCCGCGGCCGCGGCGGCATCGGGCGCGACGCCCATCTTTCTTGAGGCCGGCGCGGAGCACGGCTTTCTGCCGGACCTCCGACGAATCGCGCCTTCGGTGCTGGAGCGCACGGCGGCCTTCTATCTCAACACGCCGTCGAACCCGCAAGGCGCGGTCGCAAGCCGCGCCTACCTCACGCAAGCGGTCGCGGTCGCGCGGGCGCACGACTTCGTCCTCTTCGCCGACGAATGCTACTCGGAGATCTATTGCGACACCCCGCCGCCGGGCTTGCTCGAAACCGCCTTGGCCGAGACGGGAAGCCTCGCCAACGTGGTGAGCTTCCAGTCGCTGTCGAAGCGCTCAGGCCTGCCCGGGCTCCGTTCGGGCTTCGTCGCCGGCGACCCCGCCTTCATCGCCGCCTTCGGCCGCTTCCGCAACGTCGCCTGCCCGCAAGTGCCGCTCCCCATCCAGCACGCCTCGGCACGCGCCTGGGCCGACGAGACTCACGTCGAAGAGGGGCGGGGGCTCTACGTGCGGAACTTCGCCGTCGCGGAGGAGCTGCTCGCCGGCCGCTACGGCTATCGCCGGCCCCAAGGCGGCTTCTTCCTTTGGCTGAAAATGGCCGATTTCGGGGGCGGGGAGGCGGCCGCGAAAACCCTTTGGAAAGGGTGTGGTGTCAGAGTGTTGCCGGGCACTTATCTCGCACAAGCCGGACCCGACGGCGTCAATCCGGGCACCGACTATGTGAGGATCGCGCTCGTGCACGATGCGGAGACCACACGCGAGGCCTTGACGCGGGTCCGCGCCAATTTGGGTTGAGGGATGGCGAGCAGAGGAAGAGCTAAGGCGCGCCGGCGCCTCTTGCCGGGGGCGGTCGAGTCGGGCCTGCGACGGCTCCTGTTCGGCGGTTACGGCATCATATTCGTCGCCGTCGCCTGCGCCGCGTGGGCAAGCCTTGCCACCTGGTCGGTGCACGACCCGAGCCTCAACAACGCAACGCGCGTGCTGCCAAGCAACTGGCTCGGCTCGTGGGGCGCGGTGCTCGCCGATATCACCATCCAAATGCTGGGGCTCACCGCCATCATTTTGTTCCTGCCGCTCGCAGCATGGGGCTGGCACCTCGTGTTTCACTCGACGCCCGACCGTAGGCGCATGCGGCTCTTGGCTTGGCCCGCCTCCGTCATTCTGCTTGCCGCGGCTTTCGCCGCCCTGCCGCAGCCGAAGAGCTGGCCCCTGCCCAACGGGCTCGGCGGCATTCTCGGTGACTTCTTCATGGCCGGCGCCCACGTGATCGGACCGTTCCTGCCCGAGGCCGCGGTCTCCTTCGTCGCGGGTCTCATCTTCCTCGTGCTCGGCACGATGATGCTCCTCTTC
>DATEMT010000125.1:0-2843 GCA_035275445.1 Methyloceanibacter sp.
GATCGATATCTCGCCGAAGCGGGCGAGGCGTAGTCGGTCCGCCGCTACGCCGGGATGCCGAGGCGCTTGATCTCCCATTCGAGTTCGACCCCGCTCGTTTCCTTGACCCGCGCGCGCACGGTCTCGCCGAGCGTCTCGAGATCGGCGCCGGATGCGTTGCCCTCGTTGATGAGGAAATTGCAGTGCATCTCGGAGACTTTGGCATCGCCGACGTTGAGGCCGCGACAGCCGGCACCGTCGATGAGCTGCCACGCCTTGTGCCCCGGCGGATTCTTGAAGGTCGAGCCGCCGGTTCGGCTCTTGATCGGCTGCACCTCCTCGCGATAGGCGGCAATCTCGTCCATCTCGGCAAGGATCTTTGCGGGCTCTCCCGGCTCGCCCTGGAACAGCGCCTCGGTGAAGACGAGATCGTCCGGCGCGCCGCAGTGACGATAGGCATAGCCGAGCGCGGCGACGGGCAGCACATGCACGTTGCCTTTGCGATCCACCGCGCGCGCCTCGACAAGAACTTCCTTCGTCTCCCGGCCATGCGCGCCGCCATTCATGCGGAGCGCCCCGCCGACGCAGCCGGGGATGCCGCGATAGAAGGAGAGGCCGGCGATCCCCGCTTCGGCGGCAGCGCGCGCGACCTTGACGTCGGGCACGGCGGCGCCGGCTCTGATCCTGTGACCGTCCTCGGCCGCGACCGCGCCGAAACCGCGCCCGAGCCGGATCACCACGCCTTCGATGCCGCCGTCGCGCACGAGAAGGTTGGAACCGAGCCCGATCACGGTAATCGGAACGGCGGCGGGGACCTCGCTCAGGAAATAGGCGAGGTCGGCTTCGTCGGCGGGGGAATAGAGCACCTCCGCCGGACCGCCCGCCCTGAACCAGGTGAGATCCTTGAGCGAGGTCTCGGCCTTGAGCCGACCTTTAAGCTTAGGCAGGCTCGCGACAAGGCGGCTTTCGAGATCGCGTCCGTTCAAGCCCGTCCCCCGTGGCTTGCAAGCTTCTTCGGCAAAGCGTTCATCCAATCGGTGATGGTGCCGGCGCCGAGACCGACGACGGTGTCGCCGTCCCTGCTCACCGTGGCGATGGTTTCGACCAGCGACTCCTCGTCGTCAACCGTCAGAACATGCGGGTGGCCGTGGCGGCGCAGGCCGGATGCGAGCTCATCGCGATCGATGCCGGGGATCGGCGCTTCGCCCGCCGAATAGACCGGGGTGACGACGACGATATCGGCATCATCGAGACAGGCCGAGAACTCGTTGAACAACGATTGCAGGCGCGTGTAGCGATGCGGCTGGATCACCGCGACGATGCGCCCGTCGCTGCCTGCGCGCGCCGCTCTGAGCACGGCCGCGATCTCGACCGGGTGATGGGCATAATCGTCATAGACCCGGATGCCGTTCCAATCGCCGACCGAACTGAAGCGGCGCTTTACGCCGGAGAAGGCGGCGAAAGTCTTGCGGATCACGTCGTCGCTCACGCCGGCTTCCGTCGCAGCGGCAAGCGCGCCGAGCGCGTTCAAGGCGTTGTAATGGCCCGGCACCTTCAGCATGAGATCGTCGAGCTTGCGCGCGCCGCCTTTGACGGCGTGACCGAGCTCGGCATCGAACGTGACGCGGTCGCGGCTCGTGCGCAGATTGGCGAGCCTGATGTCGGCGTCGCGTGCAACCCCGTAGGTCAAGGTGCGGCGCCCATTGGCGGCGCCGCCGAGCTTGGCCAAGAGCTCGCGCACCACGGGGTGATCGATGCAAGCCACGGCCAAGCCGTAGAACGGGATCGCCTCGATGAATTGCAGGAAGGACTGGTGCAGCGCGTCGAGCGACGGCCAATAGTCCATGTGCTCCGGATCGATATTGGTCACGACGCCGATCTGGGTCGGAAGCTTGAGGAAGGTGCCGTCCGACTCGTCGGCCTCGACCACCATCCATTCGCCGCGGCCGATCCGCGCATTCGTGCCCCAGTCATTGATGATGCCGCCAGCGATCACGGTCGGGTCGAGCTCGGCGGATTTGAGCAGATCGGCGATGAGCGAGGTGGTGGTCGTCTTGCCGTGCGTGCCGGTGATCGACACCGTGGCGCAAGGGCGCATCAGCTCGGCCAGCATCTCGGCGCGGCGGATGATGGGGATGCCCTGCTCCTTGGCGGCCTCGAACTCTGGATTGCCGGCCTTGACCGCGCTGGAAATGACGAGGTGACCGGCGCCGGCGATGTTGGCGGGATCGTGACCGATCAGGCAGGTAATGCCGCGGGCGCGCAGGCGATCGAGATTGGCGCCGTCCTTGAGGTCGCTGCCCTGCACGCGATAGCCGCGCGTGTGCATCACTTCGGCAATGGCGCTCATGCCGATGCCGCCAATGCCGACGACGTGGAACAGGCCGGCGCGATCCGGGTCGGGAAGATGCATGCTCGAACTCTACACTACTAATCTTTGCTGCGCGCGAGGGCCTCGGCAAGGTCGGCGAGCTTCTTGACGGCTTGGGTTTCGGCCATGGCCTTGCCCTTGGCAGCGGCCGCCGTCAAGATTTCGGGCGAGGACAGAAGCCGCTCCAGCTCGGAGGCGAGGCGCTCGGGCGTCAGTTCCTGTTGGCGTACGCACCAGCCCCCGCCCCCCTCTTGCAGACGCGTTGCATTCTCGAGCTGATCGTTGTCGAGCGCGTGCGGCAAGGGCACGAGCAGGCAGGGCCTGCCGATCGCCATCAATTCTGCGACGGTCGAGGCGCCGGCCCGCGCCACGACAAGATGCGCACCGGCGATGCGCTCGGGCAAGTCGCGGAAGAAGGGGGCGATATGCGCGGCGATCCCCGCCTCCAAATAGGCGTCGCGCAGCGCCTTGATGTCCTCCTCGCGCGCCTGCT
>DATEMT010000126.1:0-5676 GCA_035275445.1 Methyloceanibacter sp.
AACCCCTGACGCATGCCTTGGTCAGGCGATCGCCGTGGCTTCGCATGCAGTTCTGAAGACCTCTGGTTTCAAGCCCCCATTGACTGCAAAACCGCCGATAGTCCTCAGCACATTTTCTCTTGCCGGCTTCGGCAACGCCGGGCGCCAAAAATACAGCCGTCATTAGACAAAAAACCAAGATCGCAAATCTCATGTAAAAGCCCTCCAGTTTGGCGCCCAATCATTAGCCCACCCCGTTGCCTTGCTCGACTCCCAAGAGCGGAAATTTGCGACGGGTTTCGCCTAAAAAAAGGCGCTTTCGACAGCGGACGCCTCGCTCGCTAAGTTATGACCGCGCGACCTCGCCCATGTAGGCCCTGAGACCGCGAAACGTAATTCAAACCGGAGAAAACAGGTTGTTCTTCGCCTCTCATCCGAGCGCCGAAGCAAAGAAAAGATTGACTTTCACCGTCAAGCTCCTAGCTAACCCCGAATTGTCGAATTGGCGTTAAGCTCTCTTGTGGTTTGGAGAGACGGCCTGGCCAGACCGAGACCTTGGCGAGTGTAGGACGATGAGCGAGACACCGACGGCGCAAGCCTTTGCCGATCATTCGTTGCGGCTGGCGCAGATCGCCAACCCGCAGAGCGAGATCGTGCACTTTCCGGCGCACGAGCCGCTCCCGCTCGACTGCGGCGCCAAGCTTGCGCCGTTCTCCATCGCCTATCAGACCTATGGCGAACTCAACGCGGCCAAGTCGAACCTCGTTCTCGTCTGCCATGCGCTGACCGGCGACCAGCACGTCGCCAATATTCATCCCGTCACCGGCAAGCCCGGCTGGTGGGACACGATGGTCGGGCCCGGCAAGCCGATCGACACCAATCGCTATTTCGTGCTCTGCCCCAACGTCATCGGCGGGTGCATGGGCTCGACCGGCCCGAGCTCGATCAACCCGGCCACGGGGCACGTCTACGGGCTCGACTTCCCCGTCATCACCATCGCCGACATGGTACGGGCGCAGGCGCGCCTGCTCGATCATCTCGGCGTCGCCGACGTGCTCTCGGTGCTGGGCGGGTCGATGGGCGGCATGCAGGTGCTGGAATGGGCCTCGACCTACAAGGACCGCGTGTTCTCGGCGGTGCCGATCGCCTGCTCCGCGCGCCACTCCTCGCAGAACATCGCTTTTCACGAGGTCGGACGCCAGGCGGTGATGGCCGATCCCGATTGGTGCCAGGGCCGTTATCTCGACGATGGGCGCAACCCGCGCAAAGGTCTCGCGGTGGCGCGCATGGCCGCGCACATCACCTATATGTCCGACGACGCGCTGCACCGGAAGTTCGGCCGCAACCTCCAGGACCGGGACAGGATCACCTTCGGCTTCGACGCCGACTTTCAGGTGGAGAGCTATCTGCGCCATCAGGGCTTGAGCTTTGTCGATCGCTTCGACGCCAACTCCTATCTCTACATCACGCGCGCCATGGATTATTTCGACCTCGCCGCCGATCATGGCGGGACGCTCGCCAACGCCTTCGCCGGCACCAAGACGCGCTTCTGCCTCGTCTCCTTCACCAGCGACTGGCTGTTCCCGACCGACGAGAGCCGCGAGGTCGTGCACGCGCTGAACGCGGTCGCCGCCAATGTCAGCTTCGTCGAGATCAAGACCCTGAACGGTCACGACTCGTTCCTGCTGCACGAGCCCGAGCTGTTCGATACGATCCGCGGGTTTCTGGCCGCGGGGGCGGCGAAGCGCGGGATTGCGGGAGCGGAAGGATGGCTGCCATGAACGTCAACGTGCCGCCGCTCGCCATCCGCGCCGCCGACACGAGCCGCGTCGATCTTCTGCTCATCGCCGAGATGGTGAGCGCGGGCGCGCGCGTGCTCGATGTGGGTTGCGGCGACGGCACGCTGTTGCGCCTGCTTGCGGAGAAGCGCGGCGTCGACGGGCGCGGCATCGAGCTCAGCCAGGCGGGAGTGAATTCCTGCGTGGCCCAAGGCTTGTCGGTGATCCAGGGCGACGCCGACACCGACCTCGTCCACTACC
Organism: Methyloceanibacter sp.; assembly: GCA_035275445.1. GTDB lineage: Bacteria > Pseudomonadota > Alphaproteobacteria > Rhizobiales > Methyloligellaceae > Methyloceanibacter. Next base: position 2,019 of record DATEMT010000126.1, read on the forward strand.
CCGATCTTGCCTTCGACTTCGCCATCCTGTCGCAGACGCTTCAGGCGACCTACTCGCCGCGCCATGTGCTCGAGCAGCTCTTGCGCATCGGCAAGCGCGCGGTGGTTTCGTTTCCGAATTTCGGCCACTGGCGGGTGCGGGGGCAGCTCCTGTTCGGCGGCCGGATGCCGCTCACCGACAATCTGCCCGACCGCTGGTACGACTCGCCCAACATCCATCTCTGCACCATCAAGGACTTCCGCGGCCTGTGCAAAGACGTCGGCGCGCGGGTCGAGCGCGCCGTGGCGCTCAATGCCTATGGGCGCAAGCTCGGGGTTTCCATGCCCGCCATCGCCCAGAACCTGTTCGGCGAGCAGGCGGTGTTCCTACTGTCGCGGTAGGGCTGCGGGCGTGACGCCGGCGGGAACGGGCACGAGCCGGCGCGCCCGCGTCTTGGCGCTCTCTCGCGCCGGGATGGCCGCGTAGACTACCTTGGTCGCCTCGATGACGATCACGCCGGAGAAGGTCGGCCATAACAGAAGTCCGAGCCGCTCCCAGAACAGCGGCCAGCGCAAGAGGATGCGCCAGTTGAAGGGCGGCATGTGCAGCGCGTATTCCCAATCCTCGGGCGAGAACATCGCCTCTTTCAACAGGCGGGTGATCTGGCGGCGGCTGAAGGGGCTGCCGTAGCCGAACGGCGTCGTATCGACGCGCGCCCAAAGCCCGCGGCGGTTGGGCACGACGATCAGGAGGCGCCCGTGCGGCGCCAGGACCCGCCACACCTCGCGCAGGAGATCGAGCGGCTTCTCCGACCATTCGAGCATGTGCACGAGGAGGATGCGGTCGGCGCCCTCATCGATCAGCGGGAGTTCGGTGTCATCGACGAGGACCGAGAGCGAGCGACCCTGCTCAGGCCAAAGAACGGCGCCGAGGCGGGCCGGCATCAGCGCGCCCAGCGGCTCCGCCTCGGCCCTGAACGGCGCGAGATAGGGCGTGACGAAGCCGAGCCCGAAGGTTCGGCAGGATTTGAGGTCGCTCCACCGCGACCTGAGGCGCGCGCCGAGCAGCCGGCGCACCACGCGCCCGAGGGGGCAGGCGTAGAATTCCTTGAGATCGGCGGCGTCGAGATGCATGCGCCATCATAGCGCGCGAAGGTTAAGCGCCGCACCAATCCTCGCCGTGGCGTTTCGCGGAACGCGGCCGAGTGGTAGGGTCGCCGGCGGAACCGATCCGGTCAGTGGAGGAACGATGTCTCGCCTCGAAGTGCACCAATATCCGACCCGGAGCGACAATTACGGCGTGCTCGTGCACGAGCCAAAGACCGGCGCGACCGCCGCCATCGATGCGCCCGATGCCGAGGAGCTGCTTGCCGCCTTGCACGAGAAGGGCTGGAGCCTCAGCCACATCCTCACCACCCACCATCATCACGACCACACCGCCGGCAACACCATCGTCAAGCGTATGACCGGCTGCACCATCGTCGGCCCGGCGAAGGAAGCGTCCTCCATCCCCGATATCGACGTCGCGGTCAAAGAAGGCGACACGGTCGCAATCGGCAACGCGAAGGCGCGCGTGATCGAGACGCCGGGCCATACCAAGGGTCATGTCAGCTACCATTTTGCCGACGACGACCTCGTCTTCGTCGGCGACACGCTGTTTTCGGTCGGGTGCGGCAAGCTGCTCGAAGGCGACGCCAAGACGATGTGGGCTTCGCTGAAGAAGCTCGCGGACCTGCGGCCGGAGACGAAGCTCTATTGCGGCCACGAATACACCAACAACAATTGCCGGTTTGCGCTAACGGTCGAGCCCGAAAACGACGCGCTCCGCGCCCGCGCCGCGGAAGTCGCCGCCCTTGCCGAGGAGCGCGCGCCGGCGTTGCCGACCACGATCGCGCAGGAACTCGCCACCAATCCCTTCCTCAGGCCGTCGAGCCCCGCCATCCAGCAGCGGCTCGACATGGAAGGGCGGGAGTTATGGGAAATCTTCGGCGAGATCAGGCGCCGCAAGGACCGGTTCTAAGGCTCCCCGCATGCGTGAGGCGCTGACCGCCGAGGACGTGATCCGGCAGCACGACCTCAAGCCGCATCCGGAAGGGGGCTGGTTCCGCGAGACGTTCCGCGACGCTACCGGGCCTCACGGCCGCGCCCACTCGACCGCGATCCTGTTCCTGTTGAAGGCGGGCGAGGTTTCGCACTGGCACAAGGTCGATGCGGCCGAGCTTTGGCACTGGTATGGCGGGGCGCCGCTCCTGCTCGAGGTGAAGCACGGGCCGGCGCGTCACGAATACCGGCTCGGTCCCGATTGGCACAAAGGCGAATACCCGCATGCGGCCGTGCCGGCGCATGCCTGGCAAAGCGCGCGGTGCCTCGGTGCGTGGACGCTGCTCGGCTGCACCGTTGCGCCCGGCTTCGATTTCGGAGGCTTCGAGCTCGCGCCCCACGATTTCACGCCGTAAGGGGCCGTCAGCGCGGGGCGTGCCGCTCGCGCTGTATCGCCTCGATGATCAACTGCTTGGCCTCTTGCACATCGCCCCAACCGATCATCTTCACCCACTTGCCGGGCTCCAGATCCTTGTAGTGCTCGAAGAAATGCTGGATCTGCTCCTGGGCGATCTTGGGCAGGTCGGCATACGTCCTGACATGCTCGTAGTGCTTCGTCAGCTTGGAGGTCGGCACGGCGATGATCTTTTCGTCCATGCCGCTGTCATCTTCCATTTTCAACACGCCGATCGGGCGCACATTGATGACGGCACCGGGGACGATCGGCCGCGTATTGGCGACGAGAACGTCGAGAGGGTCGCCGTCGCGGGCCAGCGTGTGCGGCACGAAGCCGTAGTTCCCCGGATAGCGCATCGGCGTATGGAGAAAGCGATCGACGACAAGCGTGCCGGCGGCCTTGTCCATCTCGTATTTGATCGGCTCGCCGCCGATCGGCACCTCGATGATGACATTGAGGTCGTCGGGCGGGTTGAAGCCGATGGCGATCGCATCGAGACGCATGGCTGGTTGCCTCAGAGTTCGGCCCGGCTTTACTTTGCGAACGGGCGCACGAGTCGAACAGCGTTGCTCGTTCACGCAAACACAGTAGGCCTAACACTGATTTACTGTAGGTGATAGGTGAGGCGGGCTCTGACAACGTAGAAATCGTTGTCGTTGTGGATGGTGGCGACCTGGTCGCCATTCTCGAAGAACAGCACCTTGTCATCCTCAAATGCGTAATACAGCCCTTCCATGCCGAGACTGAAATGCTCGGACAGCTTCACATCCATGCCGCTGCCGATCACGAAACCAACGTCGTCGTTATTGCCGCCCTTGGCGTTGGCGACCGCGGCGGCGCCGCCGCCAATCCCGCCGCCACCGCCGGCACCCCCGACACCAAAACCGCCATCGCCACCGTTGCCGCCATCGCTGCCGCTGCCTCCGCCGACAAAAACTTTGCCGTTGAAGCTGTCGTTGCGGGCAAACGCTACGCCGGTCGTGGCGTATAGCAGCACATTATCCGCGGCCCAGCCGACGCGGCCGCGAAGGCTCGCCACATAATCGTAGACATCCTCGACCGCGCCGATGTCGCCCTCGATGCCGTAGACCCAATTCTGGCTCTGCCAATTGAAGCCGACATGACCGCCGCCCGTAACCAGCGAGTCGTCCCCGAAGACTGCGAGCGCCGCGCTGCCCCCGCT
>DATEMT010000127.1:0-10276 GCA_035275445.1 Methyloceanibacter sp.
AGGTCGGGCGACGTGCCGATCTGGACCGCGAAGGCTCAAAAAAAAACTCCGGCGCGCAAAAAGCCCGCGGCCGCGGCAAGGCCCAAGCGAAAGGCGCCCGCGCGCTAGTTCCGGATTTCGTTGCGCCGGAGCTTGCCACGCCCGAGACCGAAGTGCCGGTCGGGCCGAACTGGCTCCACGAGATCAAATATGACGGCTACCGCATCATCGGCCGCAAGGCGGACGATGCTGTCACGCTGTTCAGCCGGAGCGGGCTCGACTGGACGGTGCGCTTCCCGGCAATCGCCAAGGCGCTCCTGACCTTTCCGGCGACAAATGCGCTGCTCGACGGCGAGATTGCCTTCGTGCTGCCCTCCGGGGTCACAGACTTCAAATCGCTGCAAGAGCATATCGACAGCCCGCATGGCTCGATCCGCTATTTCGTCTTCGACCTGCTCTTTCTCGACGGCAAGGACTGGCGCAAGAAGGCTCTGAAGGAGCGCCGCGCCAAGCTCGCAAGCCTGATGGACGAAAAGGGCGTCTCCAATTTTCTCGTCTATGCCGATTTCGTTGCGGGGTCGGGCCCGGAGTTCTTCGCCGAGGCTGAAGCAGCGGGGCTCGAAGGCATCGTGTCGAAACGCGCCGACCGGCCTTACCTCTCGGGCCGCGGCAAGGATTGGCTCAAGATCAAAAGCAAGCGCGGCGAGGAATTCGTCATCGGCGGCTACGGCCGCTCCGAGGTGAGGGGGAAGCCGTTCTCCTCGCTTCTGCTCGGCGAGTTCTCCGATGGCGCGCTCGTCTATGCCGGCAAGGTCGGCACCGGATTCGACGCGGCCGATTTCACGGCGCTGTCCCGGCGATTCAAGCCGCTGGAGCGCGCTAGCTCCCCTTTCGTCGAGGTTCCCGCCGCCGAGCGCAAGGGCGCGGTGTGGCTCGAGCCCAAGCTCGTGTGCCAGGTGAGCTTCGCCGAGCGGACCCGCGACGGGCGGCTCAGGCATCCGAGCTACAAGGGCTTACGCGAGGACAAACCGGCGCGCGAAGTCGGAGGCGAGGCCCATCAAGCCGAGGAGGCGAGCATGGCAAGAGCGAGCGTTGCGAAAAAAGACGAGCCCAGCTTCGACGGCATCACCCTCACCAATCCCGACCGAGTCCTGTTCCCCGATATCGCCTTCACCAAGCTCGATCTCGCCCGCTACTACGAGAGTGTCGCGAAGCTGATGCTGCCCTACGCCGCGCGGCGTCCGATCAGCCTCGTGCGCTGCCCGGAGGGCTACACCAAGGAGTGCTTCTTCCAGCGCCACGCGATGAAAGGCATGAGCGACACGATCAAAGAAGTCGCGATCGCGGGCGGCGAGACCAAGAAGAAGTATCTCTACATCGAAGGCGAAGCCGGCCTGTTCGGCATGGTGCAGATCGGCGTGCTCGAAATTCACGATTGGGGCGTGTCGCTCGATCACATCGACCAGCCCGACCGCATCGTGTTCGATCTCGATCCCGACGAGAATCTCGATCTTGCGACGCTGAAGGCGGCGGCGATCGAGGTGCGCGACTTCCTCGCCGATCTCGGCTTCACGAGCTTCCTCAAATCGACCGGCGGCAAGGGCTTGCACATCGTTGCGCCGATCGCGCCCAAGCTCGGCTGGGACGAGGTGAAGCCGTTCACGAAAGCAGTGGCCGATGCGCTCGTCGCCGCGCGCCCCGACCGCTACACGGCCAATCCCTTGAAGAAAACGCGCGAGGGCAAGATCTTCGTCGACTACCTCCGTAACGGACGCGGCGGGTCGGCCATCGTCAACTACTCGACCCGGGCGAAGAAGGGCGCGCCCGTCGCCTGCCCGCTCCGCTGGGACGAGCTCAAGGGCCTGAAAGTCGTCGCCCCCTACACGGTCAAGACGCTGCCGGCGCGGCTGAAGGCGTTGAAGCGCGACCCGTGGGAGGGGTTCTTCACCACCCGCCAATCGATCACGGCAAAGGCGCGCAAGGCGCTCGGGCTCTAGCGCCGCAAGAGTGTCATATTCCGCCGCCTTGCCACGGGCACGCCCCGGCGCGAAAATCGTGCGATGCGGGAAGGAGCGCTTTCGATGACCAGATGGACGCCGGACCCGACCTTCTACCCTTCGCCGCGGCTCGCCGCCAAAGCGCCGCCTGAGACGCTTGCCTATGTCGCGGCGTTCGCGCCTCTGCGCGACGTTCCCGACTCGCTCGCCGTGGTCGATGTCGATCCCGCCTCGCCAAGCTATGCCACGATCGTGGGCGGGGTCGATATGCCGAACCAAGGCGACGAGCTTCATCACTACGGCTGGAACGCGTGCAGCTCCTGTCTTTGCCCCAACGCGCCCCATCCCCACACCGAGCGGCGCTACCTCGTGGTGCCGGGCTTGCGCTCGTCCCGCATCCACATCATCGACACCAAGTCCGATCCGAGACGGCCGAGCATCGTGCGGGTGATCGAGCCCGAGGAACTGATCGAGGCCACGGGCTACTCGCGGCCGCATACCGTCCATTGCGGGCCCGAGGGCATCTACGTCTCCGCGCTCGGAAACGCGACCGGCGAGGCGCCGGGCGGCATTTTCCTGATGGACCCCGAGACCTTCGACGTGCTCGGCCGCTGGGAAGTCGAGCGCGGGCCGCAGCGCCTCGCCTACGACGCCTGGTGGCATCTCGGCTACGACACGCTGGTGACGAGCGAATGGGGCGCGCCCAACACCATCGAGAACGGGCTGGTGCCGGAGATCCTCCTTGGCGCCCAGTACGGACGCCGACTCCATTTCTGGGACATGCACAAGCGGAAGCATCTGCAAGAGATCGACTTCGGCCCGGAGTATCAGCTCGTGTTTGAACTCCGTCCGGCGCACGACCCAACCAAAGCCTACGGCTTCGTCAATTGCGTGGTGAGCCTCAAGGATTTGTCGTCGTCGATCTGGTGCTGGCATCGCGACGGTGACAAATGGGCGGTGAAGAAGATCATCGAGATTCCGGCGGAGCCGGCCGACCCCGATCTCTTGCCGCCTCTGCTCAAGGGCTTCAAGGCCGTGCCCCCGCTCGTCACCGACATCGATCTGTCGATGGACGACCGCTTCCTCTATGTTGCGTGCTGGGGAACGGGCGATCTGCGCCAATACGACGTCAGCGATCCGTTCCAACCCAAGCTCACCGGCACGGTCAGGATCGGCGGCATCGTCTCGCGCGAGTCCCACCCCAAAGCGAGCGGTCCGCTCAACGGCGGCCCGCAGATGGTCGAGATCAGCCGGGACGGAAAGCGCGTCTATTTCACCAACTCGCTCTACGGCGCCATCGATCCGCAATTCTATCCCGAGGGTATCGACGGCTGGATGGTGAAGCTCGACGCGGACGCTGACGGCGGCATCGCCTTCGACCCGCGCTTCTTCGTGACCTGGCCCAAGAGCCACCGGCCGCATCAGGTTCGGCTGCAAGGGGGCGACTGCTCCTCGGACTCCTATTGCTATCCGTGAGCTTACGTTGAGCGCGAGCGTCGTTTGGCCTTGGCTGGTGCTCGCCGGGCTTGGCGCTTTTCATGGCTTGAACCCGGCGATGGGCTGGCTGTTCGCCGTCGCGCTCGGGCTCTATCGGCAAAGCCGAAGGGTCGTGCTCGTCTCGCTTCTTCCCATCGCGCTCGGCCACGCCGCCGCGGTCACCGTGGTGGTCTATGCCGCGATTGCGCTCGGGCGGACGATCGATGCGAACGCCTTTCGCATCGTCGCCGGCCTCGTGCTGATTGCGTGGGGCGTTTATCACCTGTCCTACGGGCACCGGCATCGGGTGCGGGTCGGGCTTACGACCGGATTGTTCGGACTTGCGGCGTGGTCGTTCGTCATGGCGAGTGTCCATGGCGCCGGCATGATGCTCGTTCCGGTGCTGATGCCGCTCGTGCCGGCGGGAGACCATGCGGGGCACATGCCGGCGACGGCATCGCTCGGCATCGCCGCGCTCGCGGTGCTCGTCCACAGCCTCGCCATGCTGATTGCGACCGGCGCGGTCGCGCTCGCGGTCTATGCGTGGGTCGGGCTCGACTTCCTGCGGCGCGGCTGGATCAATCTCGACCTCATTTGGGCCGGGGCGCTCATCGGCATGGGGCTCTGGCTCCTGCTCGCCGCCTGACGGAAGCCCGCCCTGGGCTTGCCCTTATTGAAACATTTTTCAGAACCTTGGCCCAATCTGGCGGGCCATGGGGGCACGGATTCTGTTTCTCGTAGCGGGCCTCGCCGTCGCGCTCGCCGTGGCGGCGCTTTCCGGCTGCGGCGGCGGCGGGAGCTTCAATGCGGGCCAAAGGGCGCCGTGGCGGGGCGAAACCGAACGGGCTTGCCTTGCGAGCGGGGCGGTCAGGACCACGGCCTATATCCAGCCGATGGAGGAAATCGACGGGCCCGGCGTGTGCGGGCTCGAGCGGCCCTTGCGCGTCTCGGGACTGGCGGGCGGCCAGGTCTTCGTCACGCCGGCGGCAACGATCGGCTGCCCGCTCACGGCCGGGCTCGAACGCTGGGTCAGGACCAGCGTCCAGCCGGCGGCCTATCGCTACTTCGGCCGCCCCGTCGTCGCCATCAAGCAGATCGCCTCTTACGGCTGCCGCGGCCGGAACGGCAATTCCTGGGGGGCGCCGTCGGAGCACGCCTTCGGCAACGGCTTGGATATCGGCGGCTTCCGGCTTGCCGGGGGCGAGGAGATCACCGTGGTCGTGGACTGGACGCGAGGCAGCCCTCGCGCGCGCGCCTTCCTCCAGGCAGTGTTCGTCGGCGCGTGCGACGAGTTCTATACCGTGCTCGGCCCCGGCAGCGACCGCTTCCACTACAACCACATCCACGTCGATCTCTTGCGCGCCAATAACAGGAACGGACATCACCTGTGCCGGCCGTCGATCGACCCGAACTTGCCGATGGCCGAAGCCCCGGCGCGCTCGCCAAGCTTCGCCTCGGGGCTGCTCTCCTTCGTGCCGGGCCGCAACTAGATCGAAATAGACACGGACTGTGGCCCTCGCGCCACGTCATAGCGGCCCAAGAGCGAGTATGATTGCGAATCGGGGGAGGATCCACACCAGGAGCGCAGATCAAGCGGCCGCAGCCATAGGCCATTTGGCTCGTGGAATGGAGGGGACGATGGCAGCAGAATCTTTGGTGCAAATGCTGGAAGAGATCGCCGTCGGGCTCAAATCCGGGGACGAAGAGATCTATGGCTGGCTGCGCGAGCAGCTCAAGGAATGCGGCGGAAGCGAAATCTCCGTCGAACTCGCCATGGGCGTGATTGCAAAGCTCCTGCCGGAAGAGGCGCAAGGCAATCTCGAAGCGGCGAAGGCGCACGCCCGCCGCTGGGCTCACTGATCCTAGCATTCGACTGAGGCCGCTCGATCCGGGATGCGCCGCGTGACGGCGCGTTGTTGCGATTGGCGGCCGGCATGCTATCCAGCTAACCGGCCATGTCCGCACCGCTCACGCTGCTTGCCTTGTTGATCGAGCTCCTGGTCGGTTACCCCGACCGGCTGTCCAGCGCGATCGGCCATCCCGTCACGTGGATGGGCCGGCTCGTCGCCTTCCTCGACAACCGCTTCAACCGCGGCGACGACGCCGAGGCGCGCCGCAGATGGGGCGCCGTGGCGCTGCTCGTGCTCCTCGTCGTTGTCGGCGCCGTTGCCTTCGTCATCGAGGTGGCGCTGCTTCTCCTTCCGTTCGGAATGATCGCCCTCGCGCTCGCCGCAAGCACGCTGCTCGCTCAGCGCAGCCTCTTCGTTCATGTCGCCGGCGTCGCCGACGCGCTCGAAGAGGGCGGCCTTGCTGCGGGTCGCGCGGCCGTCGCCCATATTGTCGGACGCGACACGGCCGATCTCGACGAGGCGGGCGTGGCGCGGGCGGCGATCGAAAGTCTCGCCGAGAACTTCTCCGATGGCGTCGTGGCGCCGACCTTCTGGATGGTGCTGGGCGGCCTTCCCGGTGCTGCGCTCTACAAAGCGATCAACACCGCCGACAGCATGATCGGCCACCGCAGCGAACGGTACCGCGATTTCGGCCGGACAGCGGCGCAACTCGACGATCTCGTCAACCTGCCGGCGTCGCGGCTCTCGGCCTTCCTCATCGTCGCCGCGGCCTATCTCGGCAAACGTGCCTCGGCCGCGGACGCGTTGCAGGCCATGCGGCGCGATGCCAACAAGCACGCCTCGCCGAATGCGGGTTATCCGGAAGCAGCCCTTGCCGGCGCGCTCGGTCTCTCCCTCGGCGGGCCCCGCTCCTATGACGGTGCGGCGCAAGACGGCGCATACATGGGCAACGGCCGCCGCGAGGCGACCGCCGCCGACATTCACGCCGCGCTCGAGCTCTACGCCCGCGCCGACGGTCTCCTCATCGCCATCGTCGTCGCGCTCGCGGCGCTCACCGCGCTAATTTGAGCAGGCGGTCGATCGCGACATTGGCGGCGAGGTGGGCGGCGAGCTTGTCGAGCGTCGCCTCGATGAGCGCATCGTAAGCGATCGCCGCCCCTCCCGCCGCGATGCGCTGAAGCCAGGCGGAGCGCTGGCGGTCGTCGGCAAAGAGCCCGTGGACATACGTGCCGATCACGCGCCCGTCGGCCGACACGGCGCCTTCGGCCGCCCCGCCGGCGAGCTGGGCGAACGGGCGCCGGCAATCCGGCCCCTCGGTCACGCCCATATGCATCTCGTAGCCGCTGAAGGAGAGGCCGTCCGCCGTCTCGCCTGTCGCCGGTTCGAGCCGCTTCTCCTCGGTAAGCCTGGTCTCGACATCGAGCAGGCCGAGGCCGGGCGCGCTTCCCGCCTGCCCCTCGATCCCGCGCGGATCGTGGACGGCGCGGCCGAGCATCTGATAGCCGCCGCACAGCCCGAGCACCATGCCGCCGCGGCGACGATGCGCGGCGATGTCGATATCGAAACCCGCGTCGCGGAGCGCTTCAAGGCCGGCGATGGTCGCCTTGGAGCCCGGCAGGATGACGAGAGCGGCATCGCCGGGCAGCGCCTCGCCGGGGCGGACGCGAACGAGATCGACCGCGGGCTCGGCGTCGAGAGGGTCGAGATCGTCGAAATTGGCGATATGCGGCAGGATGGGGACGGCGATCTTGACGCGCGCGGTGGGTTTCGGAGGTCGCGCGGCGTCGAGGCCGACGGCATCCTCCGCCGGCAGGAGCCGCGCTTCGGCAAGATAGGGAACGAGCCCCAAGCCCTCCCAGCCAGTCGCGGCTTCGATCCTTGCCATGCCATCGGCGAAGAGCGCGGCGTCGCCGCGGAACTTGTTGACGATGAAGCCGACGATCAGCCTTGCGTCGTCGGCGGCGATCACCGCCTTGGTGCCGGCGAGACTTGCGATCACGCCGCCCCTGTCGATGTCGCCGATGAGGACGACCGGCGCATCGGCGGCGCGGGCGAAGCCCATATTGGCGATGTCGTTGTCGCGGAGATTCACTTCCGAGGCGCTGCCGGCGCCTTCCACCAGAACGATGTCGGCGGAGGCCTTCAGGGAAGCGAAGCTCTCCATCACGAGCGGCATCAGGCCGGGCTTGATGGCCTGATACTGCGCGGCTGTGGCCCGGCCGTGGACGCGGCCCTGCACCACGATCTGCGCGCCGATCTCACTCTGCGGTTTGAGCAGGACCGGGTTCATGTGCACGCTCGGAGCGACCCGCGCCGCGCGCGCCTGAAGCGCCTGAGCCCGGCCGATCTCGCCGCCGTCTTCGGTCACCGCGGCGTTGTTCGACATGTTCTGCGGCTTGAACGGCAGCACCTTCAATCCGCGGGCGACGAGCGCCCGCGCAAGCCCGGCGACGATCAGCGACTTGCCGACATCGGAGCCCGTTCCCTGGAACATGAGCACGCGCGCGGCCACAGCTCAGAACTCGATCCCTTCCTGCGCCTTCACACCGGCGGCGAAGTGGTGCTTCACCAGCGTCATCTCGGTGACGAGGTCCGCCGCTTCGACGAGCTCCGGCTTGGCGTTCCGCCCGGTGACGACGACATGGAGATCGGGGCGGCGGGCGGCGAGCGTTTCGAGAACGCGGTCGAGGTCGAGATAGTCGTAGCGGAGCGCGATGTTGAGCTCATCGAGGACGACCAGGCTGAAGCTCGGATCGGCGATCAGCTCTTTGGCCTTCGTCCAGGCGCGCTCGGCCGCGGCGACGTCGCGGGCGCGGTCCTGCGTCTCCCAGGTGAAGCCCTCGCCCATCGCGTGCCACGCCACGAGATCGCCGAAGGTGGCGAGCGTGTCACGCTCGGCCGTGTGCCAGGCGCCCTTGATGAATTGCACCACGCCGACGCGTCTCCCGCGGCCGAGCATGCGGAGCGCAAGACCGAAAGCGGCGGTCGATTTCCCCTTGCCGGTGCCGGTGTGAACGATGAGAAGGCCCTTCTCGATGGTCTTGCCGGCGACCTCGTTGTCTTGCACGACTTTGCGCTTGGCCATCTTGGCGCGATGGCGTTCGGCCTCGCTCGCATCGGTCTTGTCGGTCATGGCGTTTCCTTCACGGTGAGCGGAAGCCCGGCGACCATCAAGACCACGCGCGAGGCCTTGGCCGCGATCCGCTGATTGAGCACGCCTTGCAGGTCGCGGAAGCGGCGCGCGAGGTGATTGTCCGGGACGATGCCCGAGCCGACATCGTTGGAAACGACGGCCACGGCGCCGTCATGGGAAGCGAGTGCGCGTTCCAGGCTTGCGATCTCCCGGACGATATCGCCGTCGGCGAGAAGGCGATTGGACAGCCAGAGCGTGAGGCAATCGATGAGCACCGCCGAGCGCGGCGGGAGCGCGGCCATCGCTCCGGCGAGATCGTGCGGCGCTTCGATCGTCTGCCAATTCCGGTCGCGGCGGACGCGATGCTCGGCGATGCGCGCCGCCATCTCATCGTCGCGCGCTTCCGCCGTGGCGAGATAGATCCGTGGGCCCGGCTCCTGCTCGATCACGCTCTCGGCGTAGCGGCTCTTGCCGGAACGGGCGCCGCCGAGCACGAGCGTCACAAGCCCCCGCCCGGCGGCGTTTGCATCGGCCATGGTTCAGCTGGCGCTGACGAAGCGTCCCCGGAATAGCCCGGCGAGACCGCCGAGCAGCACCCAGAACAGGAGCGTGGTCAGCACCACGGCGACGACGAAGCTGTGATGCAGCCCTTCGGGGATCGGCGTCGCGTAGCTCGGCGGCTGCGGCGCGCCGATCAGGTGCGGCGCGACGATGAGCGCCATCGCGACGATGACCGCCGGAAGCGAGCGCTGATAGACCAGGAGCCCGAGCGCGGCCGCGGTGCAAACCACGGTTGCCACCCACCACATTTGGCGCGCACCGAGCTCTGCCGCCGGCATGGCGGGAAGCTCGGGCGGAAGGCCAAGACCCGGAGCGAGCGTGAAGACGGCAAACCCCGCCAGCCCCCAGAACACGCCCTGGCGCCAATCCCTGATGCCGCCGAACAACTCGCTCGCCGCCACGAGCAGCAGCGCAAAGCCGATGCCGGTCACGATATTGGCGAGGACCGAGAAGAAGGTGCGCTCGAAGCCATCGGCCGGCGACCAGCCGTCCTCGCTATGCTCGTGCGCTTGGGTGGCGGCGGCATCGCCGCGCTCATGCGCGGGCGGTTCGGCCGATTGCTCGTAGACTTCGGCCTTCAGGATCAGCGGCACGGTCGAAAGCTGCTGCGCCACGGTCATGCCGAGGCCGGCCAGCGCACCGGCCAGCGCGGCAACAACGACGATGTTGCGGAAATAATCCATGTCGTGCCCTCCCTAGTGGCAGGGGAAGGCCATCGAGTGGCGGTAATCGTGGGCGGCGTTATGCACCGCCTCGATGTGGGAAAAGCCCACGCCACCGATGATAAAAATGCCGAGAAGGGCGGCGGCGAAAATTGGAACGGCGCGGGACAGCGTAAGCGCCGCAACGGTGCCGTCACCGGCTTTTCTGGTGGTCTCAGTCTGCATCTTGATCCCCCATGCACCCTCCACCCGAGGGCGCGGGCTAGTGTTGAGCCGCCGGCAGGTCTCCTGGCTCGCGGGTCACAGCCTGCCCTCGGCCTTCCCGGAGGTCACTTCGCCTCCAGTGGCTGACTGAGGGCTGCTCGCCGCTTACAGTTGCGGGGGCAGCCGCGGCTTCGGGCGCAAGCCCTCACCGCGTTCCCTTTTGCTTCCCGCACCACGCGGGAACCGACGACGGTGGGACTATAGCCTCAGCGCCGGGCTTCGCAAGGGCCGGCCATAGGCGCATTGACAAAGGGCGCGGGCTCGCCGTTAAGTGCCTCGATCGACGGTCTCTCTTCGAAGAGAGGAACAGGGAACGCGGTAAGGGAATTTCCCGATTCCGCGGCTGCCCCCGCA
>DATEMT010000128.1:0-2473 GCA_035275445.1 Methyloceanibacter sp.
TCTTCTCCGGATCGTAATGCGGGAAGCGCACGATCCGCGCCGGCAGCCGCTTCTGGTGGCCGTCGAGCTTGCCGATCTCGACGCTCGTGCCGATAGCGGCATGGGCGACATCGACGCGGGCGAGCGCAATCGTCTTCCGCAAGATCGGCGAGCGGGTGGCGCTGGTGATCGTGCCGATTTGCGCGCGGCCGACATGGACGCAGTCGCCATGCTTGACCGCCTCCTCGCCCTCGACCTCGAGCCCGACCAGTTTCTTTTGCGGGTGCGCATGCCGTTCGATGAGCGCATCGCGGCCGATAAAGTCGTCGTTCTTCGAGTTGAGCGGCACGGTGAAGCCGATCCCGGCCTCGAACGGGTCGGTCTGGTCGCAAAATTCGTAACCGGCGAAGACGAGGCCGGCCTCGATGCGCACCATGTCGAGCGCCTCGAGCCCGAGCGGCTTCAGGCCGTGCGGCTGGCCGGCCTTCCAGATCGCGTCGAATACCGTGAGCGCGTCCTTGGGATGGCAGAAGATCTCGTAGCCGAGCTCGCCCGTATATCCGGTGCGCGAGACGACCACCGACGGGCCCTCGAACCCGCCGATGCGGCCGACGGTGAAGCGAAACCAGCCGAGCTCCTCGAGCGTCGGTCGCGCGGGCGGCGTCCACACGACCTCGCGCAGGATGTCGCGGCTCTTCGGCCCTTGCACCGCGACGTTGTGCAGTTGGTCGGTCGAAGACCGAACCCAAGCCTTGAGGGCGAGCTTCTCGGCGAGCTCGCGCAGCCAGATGCCGCCATAATCGTCGCCGCCGACCCAGCGGAAATTGTTGTCGCCGAGCCGGAACAGCGTGCCGTCGTCGATCATGCCGCCATGCTCGTAGCACATGGCGGTATAGACGACCTGACCCACAGCCAATTTGCGGACATTGCGCGTGAAGGCATATTGCAGCAGCTGCTCGGCGTCGGGCCCGGTCACCTCGAATTTGCGCAACGGCGACAGGTCCATGATCGCGGCGCTCTCGCGGCAGGCCCAATAGTCGGCGAGCGGTCCATCGCTGCTGAAGCGGTTGGGCAGCCAATAGCCGCGATAGGCGGTGAAGTTGCGCGTCAGCGCGGCGAAACGCGGATGAAATGCGGTCTCGCGGGTCAGTTGGGGCTCGGCATCTGGGGTCATTCTGTAGGCCGTCGCTCTGGAGAAGCTCTGCTTGCCGGAATAGGTGCGCACGTGAATGTCGGTCGGATTCCATCCATTGGCCGGGTCGATGTCGTCGGGACAGGCCGAGGACACGCACACGATGTCGGTCAGCGCCCGCAACAGCACGTAATCGCCCGGGCGCGACCACGGCTCGTCGAAATAGAGCACATTATTCTGGTCGATCCCGGTGTTGTAGAAGAAGTTGAGCGCCATCCAGCCTTTGCGCGCGTCGATGGCGTAGGGCTCGAGCGCGGCATTGAAATTGTCGGTGCAATTGACGTGGCCGGGATAGCCCTGGTCTTCGTAGTAGCGCGCAAAGCAGGCGAGCGCGAAGGCATCGTGCCGCCCGACCGTGTCGCGCACCACCTCGACGAGCGGCTCCATGTCCTGGTCAAAACCCTTTGAGAACAGGCCGGGCAGCGGGTAGCTCTGCCCCACGAGCGCGCGCGTCGTGGTCACGTCGAGCGGGCGCTCCGATCCCTTGTCAAGCTTGCGGGCGGAGAAACACTGGAAGTCGGTGCATTGGCGCCCGGCAACGTCGATGATCTGGATGTATTCGCCGGCGCGGACGACATAGGCTTGGGCCGTCGAGCTGTCGATGCGGATATCCTGCAACGGATCGGCGAGCGGCTCGGGCAGCGCGATCTCGTTCGGCTTGAGGATGCGGCTCCGCTTGAGATGCACGCGGATCGGGGTTGCCGTCGCTTGCGCTTCCGCTGCCATCGGTTCGGCCGGAGCGGCGATCAGCAGAATGCCGTCGCGGGCGACTTTGAACTCGACGGAGCTTCCCGGCGCGGATTCGCCGCCGAACAGCGTCACGGCGCGAGCGCCGGCAAGATCGATGCCCCGGCGGGCGAGGCCTGCGCGCACCGAGCGTGCGCTCTCGCTGTCGGCGCTCAGAGCCCGCTTGAGGCCGGACGCCTCCCTGTCGCTGCTTACGCCGAGAATGCCGGGATCGAGCCGGCCGGTCGCGTCCGCCGCGACAAGCTCGCAGGCCTGCATGCCTTCGACATCGACAATGCGCACGAGGTCGCCGGCCCCGATGGCAACGGCGATGACGCCCCCGCCCGGCACAGTGTAGCGTTCCTCGCCGGATGCAAGCGCGCGCAAGCCCGGCTGCGAGACAAGAGACGGCTTCGGCGGTCCTTGTCGGAAATTCTGGTCGGCGGAGAGGCTCACTATCGGCGTGACCTGCGGCTCAAAATCCGCCATTACGCTAATGGAGGCGCTTGCCGCGATCAAGGAAGGCCAGAATGGGCCCAACTAGTCTATCTCGGGAAAGGCTCACCTCTGAGCTTC
>DATEMT010000129.1:0-6621 GCA_035275445.1 Methyloceanibacter sp.
CGACGCGCTCGCGGAGCGGCTCGCGCCGGGACGCGCCGTGGTGCCGATCGTGTTCTATCGCGCCGCCGTGCTTGCCGCCGACACCGCGCCGATCGATGCGCTCTGCGCCGCGCTCGCGGCGCGCGGGCTCGCTCCGGCTCCGCTTATGGTCACGAGCCTGAAGGATGAAGAGGCGGCCGCCTTCGTGCGCTTCGCGCTTAAGCGCCTTAAGCCCGGCGTCGTGGTGACGACGACGGCGTTCGCGGCATGCGGCGAAGGGGCGGGATCGCCGCTCGATGCCACCGACGCACCGGTGCTGCAAGCGGTGATCGCAACGACGCGGCGCGCCGCATGGCAGGAGAGCCCGCGCGGCCTCGGTCCTGCCGATCTCGCCATGCATGTTGTCCTGCCCGAGCTCGACGGGCGCGTGCTTGCCGGCGCCATCGCTTTCAAGGACGCGCTGCCGAAAGACGATGCGCTCTGCTTCACCGCGTTCGCGAGCAGGCCCGAGCCTGACCGGGTCGCGAGAGTTGCCGACCGCATCGCAGCCTTGGTGCGCCTCAAGCACACGCCCCGCGCCGAACGCCGCATCGCCGTGCTGATGCCCGACTATCCGGCCTCCGGAGGCCGCGCGGGTTACGCCGTCGGCCTCGACGTGCCGGCGAGCGTCTTGGCCCTTCTCGCCGACCTCGCGGCAGCGGGCTACACCGTCGACGGCGCACCGCGAAACTCCTCCGCCTTGCTCGAAGCGCTCGAAACCGGCGCGAGCGGCCGCTTCATGTCGCTGCAAGACTACCGGCGCCATCTCGCGGCGCTTCCCGGCGAGATTTCGCGCCGCATCGACGGCGCCTGGGGCGCGCCCGAGGATGATGCCGATTGCCGCGAGGGCGCGTTCAGGTTCCGCGCCGCCCGGTTCGGCAATGTGCTGGTCGCGCTGCCACCCGAGCGCGGGCGCTTGAGCGACCGGCGCGCGACTTATCACGACCAAAGCCTCGCGCCGCGCCACGCCGTGCTCGCCTTCGGGCTTTGGCTGCGCCACGAAGCCAAGGCGGCCGCCATCGTGCATATGGGCGCGCACGGCACACTCGAATGGCTGCCGGGGAAGGCTGTCGCGCTGACGGAGTTCTGCTTCCCCGAGGCCGTGGTCGGGCCGCTTCCCGTGATCTACCCCTTCATCGTCAGCAATCCGGGCGAGGCGGCCCAAGCCAAGCGCCGCATCGCCGCCGTCACCATCGGCCATCTGCCGCCTCCCTTGGTCCAGACTTCGCTCTCGGGCGCAGCGCAGGAGCTCGAGCGTCTGGTCGATGAATACGCCATGGCCGACGGGCTCGATCGCCGCAGACGCGAGCGCCTGGCGCGGCTTATCATAGAGACGGCGCGGAGCACGGGGCTCGCGGGCGAGGCCGGGCTCAAGGGCGAACTCGACGCGGACGAGACGCTGCGCAAGATCGACGCCTGGCTCTGCGATCTCAAGGATCTCGCGCTCAAGGACGGGCTTCACGTCTATGGCCGCGCGGCAGCCGGGACGAACGATCCGCTGTGGCAGGCAAGCGCCGGGGCCGAACGGCGCGCGCTTGTCGCCGCGCTCGATGGCACCCGCGTCGCGCCGGGTCCTGCCGGATCGCCGCAGCGTGGCCGCCGCGATGTGCTGCCGACCGGGCGCAATCTCTTCACCGCCGATCCGCGCCTCCTGCCGACGCCGACCGCGATGGAGCTCGGGCGGCTCGCCGCCGCCGAATTGATCCGGCTCTACCTCCAGACCCATGGCGAGATGCCGCGCTCGCTCGTCATCGATCTGTGGGGGAGCGCCACGCTCAGGACCGGCGGCGAGGAGATTGCCCAAGGCCTCGCGCTCATGGGCTGCCGTCCAACCTGGGACAAGGCGACCGGCCGCGTCACCGGCATCGAGGTCTTGCCCACGGCGGTGATGGGACGGCCGCGCGTCGATGTGACTTGGCGCATCTCGGGGCTGTTCCGCGACCTGTTCCCGGCGCAGATCGCGCTCATCGATGCGGCGGTGAAGCTCCTTGCCGAACGGAACGAAGGCGAAGACGAAAATCCGCTTGCGGCCGCCGCGCGCAACCATGGCGGCGCGGGCTTGGTACGCATCTTCGGCGCGGCCCCCGGCGCTTACGGCGCGGGCGTCGAGGAGCTGCTGGGCGGCGAGAGCACGAAAGACGCAATCGGCGCGGCCTATCTCGCCGCGACCTCGCATGGCTATGGCGGCGCGGACGGCGAAGGCATTGCGGCTCCCGACGCTTTCGCGGCACTTGTCGTCGCCGCCGACGTCCTCCTGCATGGGAGCGACGATCCTTCGCGCGATCTCCTGGAGGGCGCCGAGGACGCGGCCCATATCGGCGGTTTTGCCGCGGCGGCAGCTTCGCTCGGCGGCAAAGCCGATCTCATCGTGCTCGACACCACCGAGCCGTCGCGTCCGCGGGCGCGGCCACTCGACGCGGCGCTCGCGCGGATCGTGCGCGGCCGCGCCGTCAATCCGCGCTTCATCGCCGGAATGATGCGACACGGCGCGCGTGGCGCCGCCGAGCTCGCCGAGACGGTCGATCGCCTGGTCGATTTCGCCGAGACGACGGGCGCGGTCAAAAGCGCGCTGTTCGACCTCGTGCATGAGGCCTATCTCGCCGACGACGAAGTCCGCGACTTCCTGCTGCGGGAGAACCCGGACGCCGCGCGGGCCATCTCCGAGCGGCTCGAGACCGCGCGGCGCAAAGGTCTGTGGCATCCGCGCCGGAACGATCTTGAGTTTGCGGCGCCTGCGCTTCAAGCGGAGGCGATGCCATGACGGGGGTTCACGTGCGCGGCGCCTGCCCTAGCCTGCCGGCCCCGATGGAAACCGGCGACGGCCTGCTCGTGCGCCTCGTCGTCAACGCGCCGATCCCGCTCGATGATTTCATTGGCCTGTGCGCCGCTTCGCGCACGCACGGCAACGGCACGATGGAGGTGAGCGGGCGCGGAAGTATCCAGGTTCGCGGCCTCACGCCGCTCTCCGCGCCGCGATTTGCCGCTGCGCTCGCCGCGCTCGCTATCGACATCGACGACGGCGTGCCGGTGCTCGCCGATCCCCTGCCCGACGACCCCGCTTCGCTGATCGACGCCAACCGCCTTGCCGGGGAGTTGCGCGCCGCAATCGCGGGCGCACGTTTAGCGCTCGCGCCCAAGGTCTCGGTGGTGGTGGATGGCGGCGGCCGCATCGATCTCGATGCCGTCGCAGCAGATATCAGGCTGCGCGCGATCATGAGCGATGAGGGACCGAAATTCGAGCTCGCGCTTGCCGGCAATGCTGACACGGCCTTGCCCATCGCCACGATCGCGGTAGAGGACGCCATCGGCGAAGTGCTGACGCTGCTACGAGCCATCGCCGCGCTAGGAGAAGATGCGCGCGCCAACGAACTTGCCATTTCACGCACCTTGCACCCTCGCCTCGCGCCCCGACAATCCCAGCGCGCCCATCCGATCGGCCGGCATCCGCTCAACGGACAGCTCTTCGCGCTCGGGCTCGGGCTTGCTTTCGGCCACGCCGATGCGGGGGCGCTCATCGAACTTGCCGACATCGCCAAGGGAAATGGCGCACGTTGCGTGCGCCCCGCCCCCGACCGCGCGCTTCTGTTCGGACCGCTTGGCGAAGGCGGGGCCGAAACATTGCGGGTTGCCGCCGCGCGCCTCGGCTTCATCACCGACGCCTCCGACCCACGCCGCCGCATCGCCGCCTGCCCGGGGGCGCCGTTCTGCGCCCACGGCCTGATCGCCGCCCGCGCCTTCGCCGCCGAGATCGCGCAGCAGCTTTCGCTCCCGGGCGACGGCATTGCCGTGCATGTCTCGGGTTGCGCCAAGGGCTGCGCCCATCCGAAGCGCGCGCCTCTCACCATCGTCGGCACAGAGCACGGCTGCGGCGTCGTGCGCGGCGGCTCGGCGCGGGACCGTCCGACCGCTTATGCCGATCCGGCCGATCTTGCCGCTCTGCTCGACCGCATCGCCGCCCGCGAGACCGTCCATGCTTGACGCCCCCAATTACTTGCGCGACGGCGCGGCGATCTATGAGCGCTCCTTTGCCATCATCCGCGCCGAAGCCGATCTCTCGCGCTTCACGCCGACCGAGGCGGAGATCGCCGTGCGCATGATCCATGCCTGCGGCCAGGTCGAACTGTCGCGGTCCATCGAGTTCGCGCCGGGGCTCACCGAAGCGGCGCGCGCGGCGCTCCAGAGCGGCGCGCCGATCTTCTGCGACGCGGCAATGGTTGCGCACGGCATCACCCGCGCGCGGCTTCCTGCCGACAACGAGATCGTGTGCACGTTGCGCGATGCTTCGGTGCCCGAGCTTGCCGCAAAGCTCGGCACCACGCGCTCGGCCGCGGCGCTCGCGCTGTGGGGGGAGCGGCTCGAAGGCGCGCTCGTCGCCATCGGCAATGCGCCCACGGCGCTGTTCCGCCTGCTCGAAATGCTGGAAACGGGCGGACCGCGCCCCGCCGCCATCCTCGGCATTCCGGTCGGCTTCGTCGGCGCGGCGGAATCGAAGACCGCGCTCGCCGCCAACAGCCTCGGGGTGCCTTACCTCATCGTGCGCGGGCGCATGGGCGGGAGCGCGATCACGGCCGCCGCCGTCAACGCGCTGGCCAAGGAGGGAATATGACAAACGGCGCCCGTCTCATCGGCATCGGCGTCGGCCCCGGCGATCCCGGTCTCGTCACGCTGAAGGCCATCGCGGCGCTGAAAGCGGCCGACATCGTCGCCCATTTCGCCAAGGCGGGGAACGAGAGCAACGCGCGGACCATCGCCGCGTGCCACTTCAAGGACGGCGTCGAGGAGCTGCCGCTGCTCTATCCGGTGACGACCGAGATCGCGAAAGCCGACGCCGCCTATCGCGAGGCGATCCGCGCCTTCTATGACGCCGCCGCCGCCGCGATCGCCGCGCGTCTCGACGCCGGCCAGACCGTCGCTGTCATCGCCGAGGGCGATCCGCTATTCTACGGCTCCTACATGCACCTCCATGTTCGGCTCGCTCCGCGCTACCCGACCGAGATCGTCGCCGGCGTCACCGGCATGTCGGGCTGCTGGTCGGCGACGGCCATGCCGATCGCGCAAGGCGACGACGTTTTCACCGTGCTCCCCGGCACGCTCCCCGAATACGAGCTCGAACGCAGGCTTGCCGACACCGACGCGGCGGTGGTGATGAAGATCGGCCGGCATCTCGCCAAGGTGCGGCGCGCGCTCGAACGCGCCGGCCGGCTCGACCGCGCCATCTATGTCGAGCGCGGCACCATGACCAACGCCGCGATCATGCCGCTCGCCGACAAGCTCGACACCTTCGCGCCCTATTTCGCCGTGGTGCTGGTGCCGGGCTGGGAGGGGCGGAATTGAGCGGGCATCTCGCCATCGTCGGGCTTGGCCCGGGCGACGCGCGCTATGTCACGCGTGAGGCCGAGGACGCGCTGGAAGCTGCCGACGCACTCTACGGCTACGGCCCCTATCTCGACCGCGTTCCGCCGCGCCCCGGCCAGGCGCGGCACGCATCGGACAATCGCGAGGAGCGCGAACGCGCCGAAGCGGCGCTCCGCCACGCCGCCTCGGGCGGACGCGCGGCAATCGTCTCGGGCGGCGATCCCGGCGTGTTCGCCATGGCGGCGTCGGTCTGCGAGGCGATCGAGCACGGTCCTGACGCGTTCCGCGCGCTCGACATCGCCATCGTCCCCGGCATCACCGCCATGCTCGCGGTGGCAGGCCGCGCCGGTGCGCCGCTCGGGCACGATTTCTGCGCGCTGTCGCTCTCGGACAATCTCAAGCCTTGGGAGCTGATCGAGCGGCGCCTCGATGCGGCGGCCGCCGCGGGCTTCGTCATCGCGCTGTACAATCCCGTCTCGCGCGCGCGCCCCTGGCAACTTGCCAAAGCCTTCGCGCTGCTTCTGCGCCATCTTCCGGAAAACACCCCTGTCATCTTCGGCCGCGCCATCGGCAGGCCGGACGAAAGTCTCACGGTCGCGACGCTTGCCTCGGCACCGGGCGTCGCCGCCGACATGGCGAGCCTCATCATCGTCGGATCGCGCGAGACGCGGGTGATCGCGCGGCCGGGTTCGAGCCCGCTCGTCTACACGCCGCGCGCCGTCGAAAGCGTAAGCGCATGATCGAGAAGGGCAAGGACCTCATCGACCGTTGCGACGGAGGCAACCTCGGGCAGGGCGGGACGCCTCAGCATGATGACGGGGAGGCGAAGCGCGCGCGCCGCCTCGATCTTGCCGTAGGCCGCTTCACCGCCGCTGTTCTTGGCGACGATCGCCGCGATGGCGTGGCGCTGAAGCAGGTCGCGGTCCTCGCTCGCGCTGAACGGCCCGCGCGCCACGATGTATGTTGCATGTGGAACAGCAAGGGGCGGATCGACCGGATCGACGCTGCGGATGAAGTAGAGATGCTGCGGGGCGGACGTGAACGGCTGAAGCTCGTTCCGGCCGAGCGCGAGGAACACGCGCTTTGGCGCCTGCCCGAGCGTCTGCACCGCCGCTTCGACGGTCTCGACCTCGGTCCAATCGTCGCCCGCGACCTTGCGCCAGGGCGGACGCCTGAGCGCGATGAGCTTCACGCCGGCGCTCGCGGCCGCGCGGGCCGCATTGGCGGAGATCGCGGCGGCATAAGGGT
>DATEMT010000130.1:0-8355 GCA_035275445.1 Methyloceanibacter sp.
GAGCGGCTCGACCGCGATCGCGCCGAAATCGAACTCCTGCGCCGCCACGACGCCGCCGGGCTTGGTCCAATAGAGCATGCGTTCGAGCACCGCGACCGGCTCGGGCATGTGCATAAGGAAGAGCCGGCAATAGGTGAGGTCGAACGGTGCTGCCGGCAGGGTTTCGACCGTCAGCGCATCGGCGGCGACGATGTCGAAATTGGCGCCCCCTTGCGCGCGGAGCCCGGCAAGCGCCTGGGCGCCGAGCGCGCCGTCGATCTCGATACCGGTGACGCGGCCCGTCGGTCCCACCCGGTCGGCCATCAGCCGCATCACCGCGCCCGGCCCTGCGCCGACATCGAGGCAACTCATGCCGGGCCGCAGTCCGACGCGGTCGAGCAGCGACTCGGTCGCGCTTTGCCACATGAGCGCCTGGTCGCGCAAACGTTCGTACTCGGCCTCGTCCCTGGCATGCACGTAGCCGTCGGGGTTCCTTTGCGCCTGCGCCACCGAACGCGTCTCCTCTTTGTCCCTGTCTTCGCTATATGAGAACGTAGGACAGGCTTGAGATCGGACCAAGGCAACAGTGGACTTTTTTCCGCAAGCGCTCGCCCGGGAGGCCCAAATCGCCCTTCTCGCCGCGATCGGCGAAGTCATTGCCGAGGCGCCGCTTTTCACGCCGGCTATGCCGCGCTCGGGCAAGCCGATGTCGGTACGCATGACGAATTGCGGGCCTCTCGGCTGGGTGACCGACAAGGAGCGGGGCTACCGCTATCAGGCGACCCATCCCACGACCGGCAAAGCGTGGCCGCCGATCCCGGCCATGCTGCTCGAACTGTGGCGCGCGCTCGCGCGCTATCCGGCGCCGCCCGAAGCCTGCCTCGTCAATTACTACGCGGCGAGCGCCAAGATGGGGCTGCACCAGGACAAAGACGAAGAGGATTTCGCCGCGCCGGTTCTTTCGGTGTCGCTCGGCGATACCGGGATCTTTCGCCTCGGGGGACGATCGCGCCAGGACCCGACGCGGGCGTTCGAATTGCGCTCGGGCGACGTGGTCGTGCTCGGCGGCGACGACCGGCTCGCCTTTCACGGCATCGACCGCATCCTCGCCGGCACGTCCGATCTCGTATCCGCAGGTGGTCGCTTCAATCTCACGCTGCGGCGCGTGACCAAGCCCGCGTGAACGACGAGGCGGGGCGTCAGTCGCCGCCCCAGCCTTCGGGAAAGTCGTCGTTGGCGGCCTTGGGCGCGGCTGCTTGCTCCTTCCCCGCTTGCGGCTTCGCTGGCTTTGCCCCGCCTTTCGCCACGGCGACGAGCGCCGGCCTGAGGCAGCGGTCGCCGATGGCGTAGCCCGCCTGCATGACGTCGACCACCGTGCCTTCGGGCACGCCCGGGTCCTGCACCTCGTACATGGCCTGGTGGAAGTTCGGATCGAAGCGCGCGCCCTTCGGATCGAGGCGGGTGACGCCGTGGCGCTCGAGCACGTTCAACAGCTCGCGCTCGGTGAGTTCGACCCCTTCGAGAAAGTTCTTGAGCGCGGGGTCTTGCGCCGACGCCTCCTGCGGCACGTGTTCGATGGTTCGCTTGAGGTTGTCGCCGACCGTGAGCACGTCGCGCGCGAAGTTCGAGATGGCGTAGCGGGCGGTGTCGGCTTTCTCACGCTCGGTGCGGCGCCGCAGATTTTCCATCTCGGCCATGGCGCGGAGCAGCCGGTCGCGCATCTCGGCGTTCTCGCCGAGGAGCGCGTCGAGATCGGCCCCGAGCTCGATACGCGGATCGGGACCTTGGTTGGCGGGCGCGGCGTTACCAGGATCGGCGGCTTTCGCCTGATCCTCGTCGGTTGCGTGCGGATCGGTCTTGTCGTTGGGCATGGCAAGCCGGCTCGATGCGAAGATCACCAAGGAATGAGCGGGATATCAACCGTCAGGGGCAAAAAATCAAGGGACAAGGCGCCCCAGAAGCTTCGCCGTATAGTCCACCATCGGGATGATGCGCGCGTAATTGAGCCGCGTCGGGCCGATCACGCCGAGAACGCCGACGATCTTCTGCTCGGTATCTTCGAACGGCGAGACGATCAGCGCCGAGCCCGAAAGCGAGAATAGCTTGTTCTCCGAGCCGATGAAGATGCGGACCCCTTCGGCACCCTCGGCCAGTCCGAGCAACTGGATCAGATCGGTCTTGGTGTCGAGGTCTTCGAACAGGAGACGCACGCGCTCCAGATCCTCCATCACGCGCACATCTTCCAGGAGGTGCGAGCGTCCGCACACGATGAGGCTCTTGCGCTCGTCGGCGTCTCCCGACCAGGTGGCGAGCCCTTCGGTGACGATGCTCGCTGTGAGCGCGTCGAGCTGCGCGCGCCGCTCCTCGATCTCCTTCTCGATGCGGGCGCGCGCCTCGGCCAAGGTCAGCCCGGCGATGCGCGCATTAAGGTAATTCGTGGCTTCCCTGAGCGATGACAGCGGCAGGCCGTCGGGCAGCGCGACGATGCGGTTCTCGACGTCGCCCTCTTCGCCCACCAGCACGGCGAGCGCGCGTCCCTCGCCGAGACTGACGAACTCGACTTGCTTCAATCGCTTGCTCTGCTTGTCGACCAGCACGACGCCGGCGCAGCGCGACAGCCCCGACAGCATCTCGCCCGCCTCGCCCAACAGTTCCTCGACCGCGCGCCGCCGCCCGCTACCGGCGATACGGCTTTCGATCTGATTGCGCTCCTCGAGGCTGATGTCGCCGACTTCGAGCAGCCCGTCGACGAAGAGACGCAAGCCCGTTTGCGTCGGCAGCCGGCCCGCGCTCGTATGCGGCGCATAGATCAAGCCGAGGCTTTCCAAGTCCGACATGACGTTGCGAACCGAGGCGGGGGATAGCGTCATGGGGAGCGCGCGGCTCAGATTGCGCGAACCGACCGGCTCGCCGGTCGCAAGATAGGTCTCGACGATCCGCTTGAAGATTTCGCGCGACCGCTCGTTGAGCTGGCGGAGCGAGGCGGCGGCCTCGGCGGCCGCTTTTGCCTCGGCAGGGTCGGTATGGCGCATCCGGCGAATCTAGGGACCGCGCGCCAAGGCGTCAAACCGGAACCCTGAACGGGTTTGCTTGGGGTTAAGACCGCCGCGTGCCGCCCGGCAACCGACTAGTTGAGCGGCAGAAGGTCGGAGGCAAGCGGGGCGGCGAGCTTGGCGGCGGTGCCGAAATATTCGGCGTAGGGCGAGCGGATCGCTTCGACGGGAAGAATAATGAGCACGTCGGTCGTGCCGAATTGACGGTCGATCACCGCCCCGTCGCCGATATAGGCGCCGGCGCGGAGGTAGCCCTTTATCAGCGGCGGCAACGCCTTGAGCGCGCTCCGGGCCGATATCGCCTCTGCTTGCATCATGTTCATGTCCACGCGCAGATGCTCATGAGCCCTGACGCGCCACTCCGCGGGCGCGAGCGCGGTGTGGTAGAGGAAACTCAAGGCCTCGGCATGCGCACTTGGATCGGTTCCGGCGAAGCTCGCGCAGCCGATCATGACGTCCATGTCGTGCTCGCGGACATAGGCGCAGATGCCCTGCCACAGAAGCTCGATGGTGCGGCGGTTGCGGTAGGGCTTGAGCACGCAGGAGCGTCCAAGCTCCATGAAACTTATTTCGGGCTTGGCCGCGATCAGCGGCGCGAGGTCGTATTCGCCTTGGGTGTAGAACCCGTCGGCGAGGTCCGCCACGTCCTGGCGCAGCACGCGGTAGGTGCCGACGACCTTGGAGCGCCGCCAGCGCCCTTTCCCTTCCTCGCCGCGATCGACAACGAGAAGATGATCGACGATCGTGTCGTAGGCGTCCTCATCGCGGCGCGAGAGGATGGCGAGCGCGTTCGGCGTGGCCGACATCTCTTCATAGAAGACCTTGTAGCGGAGCCGCTGCGCGCGTCTGATCTCGCTCTTCTTGCGCGCGAGCCTGACTTCGAGCGGGCCGATCCGGCAATAGACCTTGGTCGGCTGGAAGCGCCGGCCGAAATTGCCGACGGTGAAGCGGCGCCGCGCCGTGAACGGCCGCGTCGGCCTGAACGGCAATCCCGCGAACATGGCGCCGCGCAATCCGCGCGTAACGGCGCCTCGACCTGACTTCGTCGGCATCAGTAGCTCAACGGCCTCCTGCTGAGCGTAGCATTTCTGAGCGTTGCCGCGGGCGACGGATACTCCCTCCCCGGCGAAGCGCCCTGATTCGGCCACAACGAGCACCAGTTAGCAAACCAATTCGAATTTCGTATGACGGCCTGGGGACGGCCGATTCCAGCCGTTTTCGCGCCCTTGCGCCCGGCGCTTGCAAGCAGCCGCAAGGAGGCTCCCGGAGGCGGCGGCAGAAACGACCGCGCTCATTATGGGGGGCCGCCGTGAATCCGGCGGCCCCCCAGTCTTGTCACCGGCAATGCTCACGGTCCGCCGAAACAGGGCTAATTCGCCTGTGCCGGGACCATCACGAACAGATGGAAGGCACAGGCTTCTGCCTCGTCGTGCGGACCATCAGAACGCCATGCTCGCGTTGGCCCACAGCGTGCCTTCGCGCTCGAGCTGATAGCCGTTCGGATCGTCCATCACCGGCTGGAGCCATTCCGCGGAGAGCCGCAAGCCCCTCAGCGCGCCGTCCGGCACGACGGTGTTGACGCCGAAGCCGATGTCCCAGAAGCGGCCGCCGTAATTGCCCTGGAGATCGGCCGGGCTCGTATGACTATGCGCGCCGTTGTAGTGGCCCTCGATCGGCGCCTGCTCGGTGTAAAGGCCGCGCAACGAGGCCGAGATCCAGTTGGCGAAGCGATAGCTCCCCCACGCCGTGGCCTGGAACACGTCCCCGAGCCGGTAGCCTGACTCGTTTCTGTTCTCGAGCCTGACCACGCCGAGCGCTTGCGCGCCCCAGGCCAAATGGTTGGCGCGGCCGGTATAGGTGAGGCTGGGCACGAAGTCCCACGTGCCCGAGCCCGGCTGCATGCCGTAATGGGTGAAGACGCCGTCGAACGTCTTGTCTACCGAGCCGGTCGGCGCGCTGAACATCGGGTTGATCTGCACATGATATCCGGGACCTTCGGCAAGCCGGAATTCGGGACCGAAGATGGTGTCGCCCCAGCCTTCGGTGCTGTGCGAATGTGCGCCCTTGTGCGCGCCGTGACCCATGTCCATGCCGGGGTCGTCATGCACGACGCTTGGCGTGCCCTTGAGCGGGGCCATGGTCATCTCGTGGCTCATCCACATCGGCATCACCATCAGCGTCATCCAGTCGGTTGGCGCGTACATGATGTCGAGCATGTACATGTTCATTATCATCTCGCTCGGCTTCATCGCGCAGCTATGGCCCGGACAGCCGTTGTCGATCACCTCTTGATCGTTGACCGTCTTGGTGCCGTGCAGCATGTCGCCGCCGGCAAAGCTGCCGGCATAGCGGAAGCCGACCATGACCTCGCCCTTCTTGTGCATGTGCTCGAAATTGACGCCGGCCGGCGCGTGCTGATCGGCGAGCAGCGGCTTGCCGGGCAACGGATCGGCGCGGGATGCCGATGCCGCGAGCGCGGGGCTGGCCCGGCGCGGCGTTGTGATAGCTGACATTCTCATCCTCCATGGGCGCAAGACCGGCCGCGGCCGGGCGCCTTGTCCAAAGCAAATTGAATGTGCCGCATGTGTCGGTGCACCCTCCGCGCGAAGGGGCGCCGCACATGAACGGCGATGTCGGGAGTTGCGTTCAGGCGAGCGGGGGAGCTCGCGGCTGCGGGGTCGCGGTTTCAGCCGATCGCAGCCTGAGTTCGAGCGCGCGCGGCGGCTCGGCACGGACTTCGACCGAGGCCGGCAACGGCACGCGAAGCGCGATAGGAATGATCCCGCCGCCGCCACCAACGCCGCATGACGTGCGGCACGACATCGAGCAGCATTGGCAGTCGGTGCTCTTGTGGCGTTGGCGGGGGACCGTCCGCTCAGTGACCGCTCCGCTCGCGGTGCACAGGACGGTGCTTCCCCCGGTCGCAAGCGTCGCGGCGTAGGCGCCGGACGACAAGGAGAGGACAAGCGCCTGAACGATAAGCGCCGAGGCCAGGACGAGCCCGATGCAGTCTTGATCGCGGCGCAGCCACTTCATGATTGACACCCCGCGCCGGTCAGAACTTGGCAGTGACGGCGATGTCGAAAGACTCGCCCTCGAACGTGTTCTCGGCGTCGAACTCCTTGTAGTACTTGGCGATGAAGGTGAGCGGGTTTTTCGGATCGCCGAGCGTGTAGGTCAGCATCGGACCGATGCCGTTGACGCGCGATTCGAAATCGCCGAGACGCGCGCCGGCGCCGGTGTCGGGCGTGGTCTGGATCATGGCGTAAGCGCTGAGGCCGAGGCCCCAGCGGCCGAGATTCTTGGTGATGTTGCCTTCGAGATTGAGGATCTCGCCCGATTTGTAGTCGGTCGCTTCGTTCTCGAAATTGAACACATAGATGGCCGAGCCGTTCACCTGCCACCCGGTCTTGGGATTGAAATAGGTGGCGGCCACGCGTGGCATGATCGCCCAGTGGTTCAGGCTGGTATTGGCAAGCTGCTTCGTACTGTAGTCGCCGGTCGGCGCCAGCGCGAAGGTGGCGAAGTTCCAGTGAAAGTTTCCGGCATGCCAACCGAGCAATACCGGAATGATGCCGGTATCGCCCGGCGCAAGATTGGTTTCGCCGGTCTTGAAGTTGAAAGGTCCGAAGGTCCGGCCGAGGGGCCCCGTGATTTGCGGAAGTCCGATCCCGACATTGACATCGGCCGCCATCATGGCCGGAGCGACGCCGAAGCCGTAGGTGCCTCCGAGAATTTTCCATGGCGTTATGTAGGTGAATGTGGCGATGGTCGCGGTCAGGTCCTGCTCGACGCCGAGCTGGACGAAGCCGTTGAAGACGGTGCGCTCGGCGCTCGCCTCATAGTGATAGACGTCGTTGCGAAAGTAGAGGCCGAGCGCGGTCGGCAGGATACCGGCGTAGATGTCGGTGAAGCCTTTGATCCACGGATTGGCGCCAAACTCTGCGGCACGGGTCGAATGCGCGGGGACGGCGATGCCGAGGACAAGCAACGCAAGCGCGGCGAGCCAAATGCCCGGCGGCCGGGCCCGCGCCGGCCGGGAACGCAAAGGGTCGATCCCCGTACGCATGTTTTGGACCCCCGTCCCGCGTATTTGACCCAACCTCTAGACGTACCGTCAACGCTCGCCGTTCCTGGCCGCCGTCGATATCCGCGTGGCGTGGCCGATGAGACACACATCGCCGGCGGCCTAGGGGCACGCGCTCCTCAGGGCCCGGGTTGCTTGGGACCGGATTTCGGGACAAGCTGGCCCTGGCGCTAGTCGAGGATGGTCACGCGTGCGACAGCCAGCCAGTATCGCGCATCGTCCGCCCTCCCGGCGGAACCCCGGCTTTCCGGCCAAGCTTCCCATAATGTCTCTCAAAAAGCAGGACCCCGCCGGCCCGCGCAGGCGCGCGGCATTGCGGCCTACGCGCCGCGTCGAAAACCATTGAAGGAGGCCGACGATGAGCCAGCATTTCCACATTCGCTGCGGCCGGACGATCGGCTTCCTTGCTGCGGCGATGGCACTGATGGTTGCCGCCCCGGCCGGTTTGCTCGCGCAAGGGCAAGACCAGCCCGCGCCCAAGCCGGAAGCGACCGGGCAGAGCAAGCCAAACGTCCTCGTCATCTTCGGCGACGATATCGGCATCGCCAATCTGAGCGTCTATAGCGACGGCGTGATGGGCTACGAGACGCCCAATATCGACCGCATCGGCAAAGAGGGCATCCGCTTCCTGCACTATTACGGCGAACAGTCCTGCACCGCCGGGCGCTCGGCCTTTCTCACCGGCCAGCACATCATCCGCACCGGCTTGAGCAAGGTCGGCTTTCCCGGCGCGCCCATGGGCATGAGCCAGCTCGATCCCTCCATCGGCGGCATCATGAAGAATCTCGGCTACGCCACCGGGCAGTTCGGCAAGAACCATGTCGGCGACCGCAACGAATCGCTGCCGACCGTCAACGGTTTCGATGAGTTCTTCGGCAACCTCTACCACCTCAACGCCGAGGAGGAGCCCGAGCTTCCCGACTATCCCAAGGATCCCGAATATCTCAAAAAATTCGGACCGCGCGGCGTGCTGCATAGCTGGGCGACCGACACCGACGACCAGACCGTCGATCCCCGCTTCGGCAAGGTCGGCAAGAGAAGATCGAGGACACTGGCGCGCTCACCAAGAAGCGCATGGAGACCGTCGACGACGAAACCTCCGCACGCGCCATCGACTTCATCAAGCGACAGAACGCAGCTGGCAAGCCGTTCTTCTGCTGGTGGAACGGTACCCGCATGCATCTCTATACCCACGTGCGGCCGGAATATAAGGGTCGCAGCGGTCTCAGCGAATAC